>CAZFWD010000324.1:0-12333 GCA_964522535.1 uncultured Desulfonema sp. | reverse complement strand
CTTCGCTGGGTGCGGGAATAATGCCGCCGGGACGACCGTAGAAATCGATCTCGCGCTCGCCGTTTAATGAGAGTTGAACATCCTCCACCATCTGGCCCATGTTCATTTCAAACACCAGAACCCCCTTGACCTGTTGCGCCAGGGCCCGCAGGGCCTTGTCGGGAAAAGGCCACAGGGTAATCGGTCTAAAAAGCCCGACCTTCATGCCGCCGGCGCGGACTTCCTTGATGGCGCCTTTCGCGATCCGGGCCGCGGCGCCAAAGGCCACCACCAGAAACAAGGCGTCGTCGGTCAGGTAGGTTTCGCTCCCGGGCTCTTTTTCCTTGATGACTTGATAACGGCGATGCAGGCTCCAGTTGATTTCTTCCAGATCGGCCGGATTGGAGGTAAATGATTTGACGATTTTACGCGGCCGGCCGAAGGCGCCCCGCATCGCGTCGGCTCGAACCGGCGGGACTTTCGGGGCTTCCCGGGTGAACGCCACCGGCTCCATCATCTGGCCAAGCATACCGTCGCCCAGAATAAGCACCGGCATCCGGTAGGTGTCGGCCAGGTCAAAAGCCCGGTAGGTCAGGTCCACGAACTCCTGGACCGATGACGGGGCCAGCACGATGGTCCTGTAGTCGCCATGCCCGCCGCCGCGGGTGGCCTGAAAGTAGTCGGACTGGGAGGCGATGATGCTGCCCAGTCCGGGTCCGCCCCGGGAAATATTGACGATCACGGCCGGCAGCTCGCAGGCCGCCAGATAGGAAATCCCCTCCTGTTTTAAACTGATGCCCGGTCCTGAAGAAGAGGTCATCACTCGGGCACCGGCCACGCTGGCGCCATGCACCATGTTGATGGCGGCGATCTCGCTTTCCGCCTGCACAAAGGCGCACCCGGGCCGCCGGCCCAGATGGGCGGCCATGTATTCGGTCAACTCGTTTTGCGGCGTAATGGGATAGCCGAAATAGCACTGGCATCCCGCCCGAATGGCGGCTTCACCGATGGCCGTGTTTCCGTACATCAACACCTTAGACACGATACACCTCGATGGCGGCTTCCGGGCAAACCAGGGCGCAGGTGGCGCATCCCGTGCACCGGTCTTTATCCATACAGGCCGCGGTCGCATAACCACTGGCGTTGATGGTTCCGGAAAGCGCCAGGCAGTTCTGGGGGCAGAAATGAATGCACATTCCGCAGCCTTTGCAAAACGCTCCGTCGATCTCGATATATCCCTTTTTGCGGGTCTTGCTTCTGGTTTGAGTCATGATGCTGCCGCAACGCCTTTACCGGTTAATCAAGAAGATTTTTTATTCTAAAAATTAAACAATGTGTCAACTAAAAAAAATGACCACCGATTTTATACAGCGGAAAAACGGCCCGCAGCCAGCCGGCGGCGCAGGCGTCACCGGTTCGAAGCCCCTTGAATTTTCGCCCAGGTGTCGCGCAGGGTGACGATCCGGTTGAACACCGGACGGCCCGGCATTGAGTCCTTTGAATCCACGCAAAAATAACCCAGCCGCTCAAACTGGCACCTGAACCCTGGGGTCGGGTTTGCCAGGCCCGCTTCCAGCCGGCATTGGGTTAAGCACTCCATGGAGTCGGGGTTTAAGGCGGTTTTAAAATCCGCTTCCGCGCCCGGGTTTTCCTTGATGAAAAGGCTTTCATAAAGACGCACCTCGGCCGTTGCGGCGTGATCGGCAGACACCCAGTGAAGCGTAGCCTTGACCTTTCTGCCGTCCGGGGCGTCGCCCCCCCGGGTTTTGGGGTCGTAGCAACATCTCAGCTCGGCGATTCGGCCGTCTTTATCCTTAACCACGTCAACGCAGGTGATAAAATAGGCGTAGCGCAGCCGCACCTCCCGGCCCGGCGCCAGGCGAAAATACTTTTTCGGCGGGTGCTCCATAAAATCGTCCTGCTCGATATACAACACCCTTGAAAACAAAACCTTCCGCGTTCCCATGGCCTCATCCTCAGGGTTATTGACGGCATCCAGCTCCTCCACCCGGTCCTCGGGATAGTTTTCAATCACCACCCGCAAGGGTCGAAGCACCCCCATCATTCGCGGCGCGGTTTTGTTCAGTTCTTCGCGCAGGGTATGCTCAAGCAGCGCCATGTCGACCAGGCTGTCCCGCCGGGCCACGCCGATGCGCTCGCAGAAACGCACAATCGCGGACGGGGTGTATCCCCGGCGGCGCAGGCCTGAAATGGTAGGCATTCGGGGGTCATCCCATCCGGACACATGCCCCCCCCTGACCAGATCAATAAGCTTTCGTTTGCTTAAAACCGTGCGGGATAGGTTCAGACGGGCGAACTCGATCTGCTGGGGATGATAAACCCCCAGGGCATCCAGAATCCAGTCATAGAGCTCCCGGTTGTTTTCAAACTCCAGGGTGCAGATGGAATGGGTGATCTTCTCGATGGAATCCGAAAGGCAGTGGGCGAAATCGTACATCGGGTAGATGCACCATTGATCTTCGGTTCGGTGATGGGACTGCTTGCGAATCCGGTACAGGGCTGGATCCCGCATGATGATGTTTGGTGCGGCCATGTCGATTTTCGCGCGCAGCACGCACTCCCCTTCCTCAAAAGCGCCGTCGCGCATTTTTTGAAAAAGCGCCAGGTTTTCCTCCACCGAACGCTGTCGATACGGGCTCTTTTTTCCCGGCTGGGTCAACCCCCCCCGGTATTCTCGAATCTCATCAGGGGTCAGGCTGTCGACGTAGGCCTTACTCTTTTTGATCAGCTGTACGGCGAACTCGTAGAGCTTTTCAAAATAATCCGATGTGAAGTACAGGTGCGGCCCCCAGTCAAATCCCAGCCACTGCACATCCTCCTTGATGGCGGCGACGAACTCCGGGTTTTCCTTTTCGGGGTTGGTATCATCAAACCTGAGATGACAGGTTCCGTTGTACTGCTCGGCCAGACCGAAATTCAAGCAGATCGATTTGGCGTGCCCGATATGAAGGTAGCCGTTGGGTTCCGGCGGAAAACGGGTCACCACGCGCCCTCCGTATTTTCCGGTTTTCATATCGTCGTCGATGATGTAGCGAATAAAATTAGACGGGACCGGCGTTCCGGTCGTGTTATTCTCCTGCCGGCGTGTCCGGTCGTCCGCAGATGGTGGTGTCGACATCCTTTAAAAACCTCCTCGACGGTGCGGGGTCACTTGTCATTGTTTTGATTCTCTACCATATCTTTTAAATAAGTCGTAATCATTTCTTTGGCGACGGGCCCGGCCTCGCTGGAACCGTGCCCGCCGTGCTCGACAAGCACGGAAACCGCTATTTCAGGGCTGTCGGCGGGCGCGTAGCCGACAAACCAGGCGTGGGGCTGCGTGATGGGGTCTTCATTCTGGGCATGCTCGGGCGCTTCATGTTTCCGGCTGACGACCTGGGCGGTTCCGGTCTTGCCGGCAATCGCCAGCCCTTCCACATGTACCGTGTATCTTGCGGTCCCGTGGGGATCGTTAACCGCGGCCAGCAGGCCTTCCCGAATCGTGGTGAGCGTTTTTGAGGACGCGGGAATTCTTCCGGTTGACTCAGGCATTCCCCGCCTGACAACCTCCCCTTCCACGGTCCGAATCGATTTGACGATCATCGGCCGGTACATCTCCCCCCCATTCGCCGCCGCGGATATCAGAACCAGCATCTGCAAGGGGGTCACCAGGTTGTAGCCCTGGCCGATCGCAATGGAGAGGTTTTCTCCCGCCTGCCAAGGAACCCCCCGGTATTTTTTTTTCCATTCCCCGGTGGGAATCAGACCGTCCGACTCCATGTCCAGATGGATTCCGGTCGGCGACCCCAATGCGCACCCTTTAGCGTACCATGCAAGACGGTCCACCCCAAGCCGTTTGCCGAGGCTGTAAAAATAGATATCGCAGGACTCGGCAATGGCCCTGACAAGACGGATGCGGCCATGTCCCTGGGGTTTCCAGCAGCCGTAGCTTCTGTTGCCGTAGGTGTAGCTGCCCGAGCAATAAACCGTGGTGTCCTGGTCGATAATCCCTTCTTCAAGCCCGGCAATGGCGGTAACGATTTTATAGGTGGAGGCCGGCGGGTACTCCCCCTGAACGGCCTTGTTCATCAGGGGGCGATCCGGATTGGATATCAGCGCCTGCCATTGCTTTCGGGAAATTCCGCTGATAAACAGGTTGGGGTCAAACCCCGGGCTGCTGGCCATGGCCAGGATTTCGCCGGAGCCGGGATCCATGGCAAGGGCCGCCCCGGTTTTTCCCTCCAGCAATTCTTCTGTTTTTTTCTGCAGTTGTTCATCGATGGTTAAAAAAATATTACACCCGGGTACGGGAGGTACCGTGTCAAGAACCTCAATCACCTGACCGTTGGCGTTGACCTGAACGATTTTCCCCCCCGGTTTTCCGCTCAGTTCGTTCTCATGCGCCTTTTCAATACCGAAACGGCCGATATAATCCCCTCCCCGATTCTGTTGATATTTGCCGCTGCTGAGCTCAGGGGCGCTGATTTCCCCGAGGTACCCGATCAGATGGACGGCCAACTGTTGATGAACATAGTTCCTTTTGGCATTGCATTCGACAAGGACACCGGGAAGCTCGAACCGGCGAGAAAGAATCAACGCCAGGGTGTCCCTGCCGATGTCTTCCTTAATCAGAATGGGTTGAAACCCGCCGGCGAATGCTTGACCGGAGCTTATTTTTTCCATGATTTCATTGACCGGCAGGCCGATGTGCCGGGAGAGGGTTTCGACCGTTCGCGTCAATGGCGCCGCGTCATTTTTGACGATGCTCAAATCAAAGGAGGGACGGTTCTCCACGAGCAAGCGGCCGTTGCGGTCAAAGATCAACCCGCGGCAGGGTTTGATTCGGTGAATCCGAATGCAGTTGTTTTTGCATAGTTTAACGTAATCCTTCCCGTGAATGACCTGAAGATCGAAAAGACGCAAAGCGAGAAGGCTTAAGGCCAGAACGGAGACCGCGACGAAACCGAAGAGACGTCTTCGAAACCACTCCGGGTCGACGCTTGTAAAATAGTTTCGCATAGTTCAATCAAACACGCGGCTTTGCAGAAGCTAAGGCAAACCCCCGCGCGCGGGTTTTCGGGAAAGCAGGGTTTCAAGACGATTAAATCCACCGTCAAACACGATGAACACGAACGGGCCGGTGATGATGGCCGAAAACATTTGGGTAAAAACGATCCAGGCGGCGTAAGGGGACAAACGAAAAGACGGAGTGGAAAGCGCGTAAAATGCGCCGAAAATAAGCAGTTCAATTAAAACTCCCAGAAAAACAGCGGCCTGAAACAGCGCGGAATCCGAAAGTTGAAGATAGTCCCTTGAATTTTTAAACAGAAAAAATATCCACAGGTATGACAGAAGGTAGACCCCCAGGGGTGCACCGGAAAGCATGTCCATACCGCAACCGACTCCAATAATAACGATCAACCCTTCAACTCCGGGCCGAAACAGCACGAGGAACACCACAAGCGGAACCACGAGATCATACAAAAAAATCAGCGGTGAAAACACCGGCGCAACGGTGGTCTGAAGGCTGATCAACAGAATGCCGATCAAAAAATAGATCGAATACCGCATCAGTTAGCGTTCGCATTTGGTTTTAGAGGGTTAATAATAATCATCACCTCTTCGAGTTTTGTAAAATCCACATAGGGGATCAGTTCAATTTCCTGAAACAGCCCCGCATTCCGGCGAACCACCCTTGACACATGACCGACAGGCAACCCCTTGGGATAGATTCCGTCCAGACCGGAAGAAACCACCGTATCCCCGACCCTTATATCGGCCGTCCGCAGGGCAAAATCAAAGATACAGCCTTTGTCCCCGGCGCCGCGTGTGATCCCTCGGGCCCTTGTGCGTTGAATGATGGCGTCCACCGCGCTGTTGCGGTCCAGCATTAACAGCACCTTGGCGTATTCGGCGGATGCGGTCATCACGTGCCCGACGATCCCTTCCGGCATCACCACGGGAAGCCCGGCGACAATCCCGGCGGCTTCCCCCTTGTTGATGACGATGGTCTGATACCAGGGAGAAGCATCCCTGGCCACGACCTCGGCGGCCACCAGCTTAAAGGGGATTTTTGCTTTAAGACCCAGGGAGGACCGCAGGCGTTCGTTTTCAAGCAGGGCCTCCTTGCAGGCATTGTTTTGCACGAGCGCGAGGGCCAGCTTTTTTTCCAGCTCGTTATTGCGTTGCGCCACGGCAATCAGAAAAAAATAATGCCGCCATAGACCGCTTGTAAAGTCAGTAACGGCGGAGATCGTTTCCTGGACCGGGGAAACAAGCGACAATGCAACGCGGGCGGCGGGATCGCCTATGGATGTTTTTCGAATATACTGAAATGAAAATACGCCGGCATGACCTACGATCAGGATGACCAGCCCTGCGGCCACCATCGTTTTTTTTGAAAACATGGATTAATCGATGACCACCTGCCGAAGAATTTCGATGTTGTTCAGCGTCATTCCGGAGCCTATGGCCACCGTGGACAGGGGATCCTCGGTTACCGTAATCGGCAGGCCGGTTTCTTCCCTTAAAAGTTTATCGAGGTTTTTCAGCAACGCGCCGCCGCCGGTCAAAACAATGCCGCGGTCCACGATGTCCGCCGCCAGCTCCGGCGGTGTCTGCTCCAGGGCCAGTTTCGTGGTTTCAATAATGGCTTCAATCTGTTCTGAAATGGCGACCCGAATTTCCTCCGAGTCAATAGCGAGTATTTTCGGGATGCCGGAAGGAATGTCCCTGCCCTTCACCTCGATGGTTTCATAATTTTCGGAATCCGGATAGGCGTTTCCGATCGTTGTTTTGATGATCTCAGAGGTTCTTTCCCCGATCAGCAGGTTGTATTTGCGCTTGATGTATTGCATGATCGCGGCGTCCATTTTATCCCCAGCCACGCGGATGGAACGGTGCAGCACGATTCCGGCGAGGCTGATGACGGCGACCTCGGTGGTGCCGCCGCCGATATCCACCACCATGTTGCAGATCGGCTCGGTAATCGGCAGACCGGCACCGATCGCAGCGGCCATGGGCTCTTCGATTAAAAAGACTTCGCGCGCACCGGCGGATTCGGCGGCCTCTTTTACGGCACGCTTTTCCACCGGCGTAATCCCCATGGGAACCGCGATGACGATGCGCGGCCTGACAAAAGACCGGCGGTTATGCACCCGCCGAATAAAATGGCGCAGCATCGCCTCGGTGACGTCAAAATCCGCAATCACGCCGTCGTGCATCGGCCGGATCGCGACGATGTTCCCGGGTGTGCGGCCCAGCATGTTCTTTGCATCAAGCCCCACCGCCAGAACACGATTTTTCAGCCGGTTATCGGTCCGCACGGCAACCACCGAAGGCTCACGCAGGACGATCCCCTTGCCTTTTACGAAAACAAGGGTATTTGCGGTGCCCAGATCAATCGCAAGATCGTTTGAAAAGACACCCAGCAACGAATCCAAAAACAAGTTCCCGCCTCCTTCTCCTGATGTCCAAACGAACGCCTGAAAGGTCGAACGGATCGCCGACCCTATCGCCATTAATTTATGGCTATCGCTAACAGAAACCGCATGCGATTACAAGAACAAAATATCGCCGAATAAGCGACTTTATATTGAAAAAAGATATTTCATTACCGCATTATGAAGTATGGGCCTGAAGGGTTTGATCCGCTCGTTGCTGCGAAACGGATGGATTCGGTTGGTCAGCAGAACCACGACAACAGACTGCTCCAGGTCCATCCAGAAAGAGGTGCCGGTAAACCCGAGGTGCCCGACGGTTTTTTCTTTGTGAAAAAAATCGCCGCAGCTTGAATCCGCAGAAGCGGGGGTGTCAAACCCAGGGGTACGCCCGGAATCCGGACAGGGGGATAAAAACCGTCGCACAAGCCCGGTTTCGATGTCGGTGTTTGAATGGATGCCGCGATGGGCGTTCATCAAGCCGAGCAATACCCGGTGAATGGAATCCGCTGAACCGAAGAGGCCGGCGTGCCCGGCAACGCCCCCCTGGGCATAGGCATTTTCATCATGGACAACACCGTTTAACAGGATCCCCCGCCAGGGACACAGCTCCGTAGCGGCATACGCCCGGTTCGGCAGCGGATTTTCAGAGCTTATAAAAAAAAGCCCTTTTGTTTCAAACCGCGGATAGACCGATTCGACGACAAACCGGTCCAGGCGGGTCCGGGTCACGGCCTCGACCACCCACTCCAAAAACATGAAACCGATATCGCTGTAGCACGTTTTTGCGCCGATACCCGACACCAGTTCTTCTTCGATTAACCGCTTGCGTAGCGCCTCCTTTCTTTCGGCATACGGAAAACGGACAAGGTCAAGGTAATACGGACGATAGTCCGGCAGCCCGGAGGTATGACACAGCAGATGGCGGATTTGAATATCCGCCATTGGGGTATTGTTCAGAAAATTGAAGATGGCCCCGAGAGTGTGCTCGAATTCAAGCTTTCCTTCCTGGACCAGCACCATGACCGCCAGAGTCGTGGCCAGGGGCTTGGTCAGCGAGGCGAGATCAAAAACCGTCCCGGTGGTCATCGGCTGGCCGGTGAAACTATTGGCGCGGCCGTAAGCCTTGTGAAAAATGATGTCATCCTGTTTCGAAAAAAGAAGCACCGCGCCGGGAAAAACATTCTCGGAAACAGCGTTGCGCATGATGGCCTCAATCGTTTTCATGGCTTTTACGGAAACAGGTTTTAAACCACACATCTAGTCCGCGAAAAACGGCTGCGGGAATGCAAGCAGGCCTTGGTCGGTGTTCAGAACCGCCTCGGCCCCGAAAGGAAGGGTCAGGTTCGGCGTTCCATGGCCGATCTCAAACCCGGCAAGGATCGGAAAATCAAAACCGGAAAAAACATCCGCCACGATCTGAAAAATCTCATCCGGGGTGCCGCAGTTTTCAAAGGAACCCAGGATGACGCCCGAAAGCCTTTCAAAACACCGGGACAGCCGCATCTGGCTGAGCATCCGGTCGATTCGGTAAGGCGATTCGTTGGTATCCTCAAGCAGCAGAATATGTTCAGAAAAATCGGGTTCATGGGGGGTGCCGACAAGATGGCAGAGGGTGGTGAGGTTCCCGCCGGAAACCACCCCGGTCCCGGTGCCGGGGTGAATGACAAGCCGGTGTTTCGGCTTGAGGGTGAATCCAGGTCCGGATGACAATAACGCGGACAGCGCTTGCCGGGTCGCATCGTCCGAATCGCTCAAGGACGCGACCATGGGTCCATGAAAAGAAACCAGCGCGCATTCGGAACAGAGCGCGTTGAGGATCGCAGACACATCGCTGCACCCGATAAACACCTTGGGATTGGATTTGACAACATTGTAGTCGATCCGGGAAAGTATCCGCATGGAACCATAGCCGCCTCTGGCGCACCATATGCCCCGAATCCCGGGATCTGCAAACGCCGCATTCAATGCCGCGGCGCGGTGCGCGTCCGTTCCCGCAAAATAGCCTTTTGCCTCAAAAAGCCTGTTCGAAAAAACAGGATCAAACCCCATGGATTTAAGCACCGATATTCCTATTTGAAACCGAGCCTTATCAAACGGACTGGCCGGCGCAACAACCCCCACGGCGTCTCCGGGGGAAAGCCGCGGCGCAAGAATGGGTCTTTTTGGATTTTTTCGCCTGCCGGTCAAGTCCACACCTCCTTTTCCGGCAACTGAAAAGGCGGCCCTAAAACCGCCCCGAGAACACCCGTTGATTTATTTCGGATTTTTTATCCTACGCGCCTTTGCTTTCGAGACGCTCCGTCAGATACCGGGATATCTCGCTTTTAGCGCCGCATTCCATCTCCAGAAACGACGCACCGATCTCATAACACCCCGAATCAAAAATCTCGACCCGGACGACGGTGCCGATCACCACAAAAAAATCATTCCGCGATGGGATTGGCATACGAACCTCAATGCGGGATCCGATCTCAAAAAAGGTGTCGCTCTCAAAAAGGATGCCGGCGGCCGACAGGTTCCTGCCCAAGGCATCGAAAAAATTCCCGGCCTTGCCCCCTTCGATTTGCCGGACCTGAATCCTGGCTAAAAAATGGACGCGGATGTAACGCCGTCTGTTGTGGGAATAAACCGCGATGCTGTTTTTCCCGGATTCCTTTGCGTAATACAGGGCATTGTCGGCGTATTTTAAAAGATCGACGCCGGTTTGCGCATCAACGGGATAGCTTGCCAATCCGCCGCTGAGGGTCGGTTGAATGTTTTTATTCTCATAGGCCAGACTCAGGGATTCAACCTTTTTCCGTATCCGTTCCGCCATGATCAGTGCCTCCACCTTCCCGGTTTCGGGAAGGATGATCGTGATCTCTTCACCGCCATACCGGGCCGCTGAATCCTCCGCGCGTATCTCGTTTTTAATAATTTTTCCCACATCCCTTAAAACCATGTCCCCGATCAGATGTCCGAACTTATCGTTTATATTTTTGAAGTCGTCCATGTCCAAAAAAAGGAGGGATAGCTCCGTTTCATACCGTCTGGCCCTGGCGATTTCACGGGGAAGGGCTTCTTCAAAGAGGCTGCGGGAATAGAGTCCGGTCAGGCTGTCATGCTTCAGCGAGTTGAGTTGTTCTTCAAAGAGATGGAGTTCAACCACAACAGGGTTTTTTAGGAATTTGTCCATTGAGCAGAAATAGTCGCATAAAACCGTTCGAAAATTCACATTTCTGCCAAGCATCGCGATTAACTTTCGCCGGTGTTTGAGGACCGCTTTCCAGCATTTTTCCGCGATCGCAGGTTCCAGGTCGAGGTGGGTCGTCAGGTTAAAAAATATGGCGTAGACCTGTTTTCCCTCGTTTTCAATGAGAGTCTTCAGCGCATCAATAAGTTTTAGATCATCATCGGCAGCGTCGTAAATACAGTTTAAAACGGCGTCCCTTATCGGTTTCATTGACCGTGTCCTCATAAAACAAACCAAAAGAACAGCGTTCAGAGGGGAAATCCAGCTTTATCGGCTTGAAAAAAATTACTTCCTTCTAATAAAATTCGATCCGGTTGTCAATATTTTTAGGGATATATTTCGAAAGCCCAGTACCGGCGTGATCCGGTCCCCGTATTCAACCCTGTTTTGTCCCAAGCGCCGCCTTGATGAAGGCCGAAAACAGGGGATGCGGCGCAAGGGGACGGGATTTAAACTCGGGATGGAACTGACAGCCGAGAAACCAGGGATGATCCTCGATTTCGACGATCTCCACCAAATCCCCTTTTGGGGAAACGCCGGTGATCAGGAGCCCATTTTCCTCAAGCCCTTGTCTAAACGCGTTGTTAAACTCGTAGCGGTGCCGGTGACGTTCCCATATCTCTTCGGAACCATACGCCCGGTAAGCACGAGATCCCTTATTGAAAAGACGGCAGGGATAGGCGCCCAGCCGCATGGTTCCGCCTTTTTCGGAATCCACATCCCGTTTTTGCAGGGTCTGGCTCCTTTCATCAAACCACTCCTGCATCAGGTAAATCACGGCAAATCGGGTTTCAGGGATAAACTCCGAGCTGTGAGCCTCTTTTATGCCGGCAACATGGCGTGCGAACTCCACCACCGCGAGCTGCATGCCGAGGCAGATGCCGAAAAACGGAATCCGCTTTTTCCGGGCAAAGCGGATGGCCAGAATTTTCCCTTCCACACCCCGGGAACCGAAACCGCCCGGAACCAATATGCCGTCGGCGGCAGACAGCACCGTTTCACAATTGGCGCCGTCTAAAGTCCCCGAGTCCACGAAAATCAGTTCCACCTTGGCCTTGTTCGCCATACCGCCATGGCACAGGGCCTCGTTTAAGCTTTTATACGACTCGGTGAGATCCGTATACTTTCCCACCACCGCGATCCGCACCGAACGGGTCGCCTTCCTGATCCCCTCCACCAGCTTCTGCCAGGACTCCAGGTGAGGGGATCCGGTCCAGATGTTGAGCAGTTCCAGTATTTTATCATCCAGTTTTTCCTGGTTGAAGATGATGGGAACCTCATAGATGCATTCCACATCCTTGGCGGTGATCACCGCGTCCTGGCTGACGTTGCAGAACAGGGCGATTTTGGCCTTGATGTCCTTGGACAGGAAGCGATCCGTGCGGCACAGAAGGATGTCCGGCTGAATCCCGATGCTGCGCAGCTCCTTGACGCTGTGCTGGGTCGGTTTGGTTTTGACCTCGCCCGCGGTGCGGATGTAGGGAACAAAGGTGAGATGGATATAGAGTACATTCGCCTTGCCGACATCGAACTGGAATTGGCGGATCGCCTCCAGAAACGGTAGGCTTTCGATATCGCCGATGGTGCCGCCGATCTCCACGATCACGATATCCGCATCCCCGGCGGTCCTTATGATGCTGCCTTTGATCTCATCGGTGATATGCGGGATGACCTGAACCG
>CAZFWD010000323.1:0-3559 GCA_964522535.1 uncultured Desulfonema sp. | reverse complement strand
CCTCCACGGTGGTGAGCAGGCTGTTCTGGGGGTTGATGTAGGTGCCGTCCGCCTGCTGCGCCGAACTGCTCACTCCGGTGACCGGGGACGTAATCGTGGTATAAGACAGGTTTAATTTTTCGGTTTCCACCTGGGCTTTGGCCTGCTCCACGGCCGCGGCCGCGGACTGATACTGGCCGGTGGCGTCATCCAGATCCTTCTGGGACAGGGCATTCTGGGCCGCAAGGGGTTTGACGCGGTTCAGATTCCGACGGGCCGTCTCCATGGCCGCCTCCTGCTTGGCCAGGGCCGCCTCGGCCTGGGCAAGCTGGGCTTTAAAGGGCTTGTCATCCATCTTAAAAAGCACCTGCCCTTCCTTGACCATAACCCCTTCGGCATACATCCGTTTTTCCAGAAACCCGCTGACCCGGGCCTGTATGTTGACAAGCTGCGAACTCTGCGTCTGGGCCACAAACTCAAAGGAAACCGGAACATCCTGGAGCCTCACCTTGACAACACTGACCTCCCTGGGCGGGGTCATCACCTGCGCTTCTTCTTTTTTTTGACAACCGGTCTGCAGCAATGCCGCCGCGAGCATCATAACCAGCCAGAATGATGGGGCATGCCCTGGCTTTCCGTTATTAGGACATCTCATCGCGCAAATTTCCATAATTAAGGGTTCGCGGGAAAAAATTGCCGGGATTTAAACCGGTTCTTTAGCATGAATCGGCCGCCGCGTCATGTCATTTTTTCTCAAAATCCACTGTTTTATTTAGCAAAACAAAAGCTATCGGGGTGTCAACACCACGGCCCGGTCAAAAATGATTTCATCCGGGTCCGGCCCCAGAAGATCCGGAGAATTGGGGTCGATATAAATCCGGAAGGCCATGAACGCCTCATCCCCGTCATTGATCCCTTTAAGATTGCCCGCCACATCCCTCGGCACCACCGTGGTATCGTCATCAAGAGCTGTTCGGGCGAATTTCCATACATAGAGCTTTTCCATATCGTCCGTGGACACGCCTTCCGGAAGGGGGATATTCCTGACGACATTGCCTTCGTAATCGTCATTGGTGATGCCGCCGAACCCGTTGGCGTATTTCGCGCCATAACAGCTCACATTGTTGTATACGGATTTCGGGACCATGGCGTGATTGACCCCATATACCAGAACGACCGTGTCCGCATTAAACTGAAAGGAATCCGTATTTAAATAAAGCGTATCCCGGGTTTCGCCGAGAACGTCCTCCCTGGCATCAATGGCCTCCCGGCCGGTTTTGCCCAGCCAGATGTGGGTCCCCAGTTCGGAAATCCAGTATTCTTCGCTGTAATAATCAATAATGGCCTGTCTCAGTTGTTCCATGGCCGGGATTAATTGGTTTTCGGTGATGCCGGACCCTCTTTCCCGGGGAGTAAAGGGCTCAAAAAAATCCGCAGGCCTCGGGGTTTTCGGGGTCAGGCGCAGAATTTCAAGGGTGGGCCGGTTGACATAGTCTTCCCCAGCGGATGGGTCGGCCGGCTTGGAAAACCGGTGCAGGAAATTCATATCATCGGCAAAGTCGTCATTTCCCAGCCGAACCAGATTATGATCAATGATATCCAAAAGAACGCGGTCTTCGTTCAAACCGGAGGCCCCGGCGGCGAAAAGAACATCTTGATAAAGCAGCCGGTCCGGGGTGGAAACCATGATAAAAAACGATCCAAAGGGTTCTATTTTTTCGCCCCCGATGGCCGGATAGAACATATCTTCCTGTATGTTGTACCGATTGATGGGGTCCCCCAACTGGGTATAGATTTTCTGTCGCTCAAAGGGGTTGGCTTCATTGGTGCAGAATCCCGCGAAATAGCTGCGATAGCTGTAGTAGTCGCATGCCGGAGGGGTTCTACCAATCAGCACAAGCCCCTCGTCCTCGCGCAGGGTGAATGCGACTTGCAATGGCTGCAGGGCATGGGCCGCGTCCGGCGGCAGGGGCGGCTGAATGCAAAGATAAGGAAAATTGGCATTGTTGCCGTTGGCATTGGGCAGATATCCCGCATAACAGATTTCAATGGCGTTGCTTAAGCAAATGTCACCCTGCTGGACCGTATAGCCCATGTTCGCCAGGGCATTGGACAACTGCCGGGCCTCTGGGATAATATCGCCGATGGCCAGAGGTGCTTGCGCGGTTACGGTGATGCGGTTTTCCGACTCACTCATTCCGATGTCGCCATCTAACACCGCCTCAAGAAACCCCTTCGGCGCCCACAGGCGGCCATTTTTTTCCATGGAAGGTGGTTCCATTTTGCAAAGCTGCACCTGAACCATTCCCAGAGGATAGGTATTCGCGGCAAAACCAATGCGTTTTCCATACTGGGCAATGATTCCGGTATTCATATTCAAGGGCACAAACCGGCCCCCCACAGCCTTCATAAATTGGGCGATGTCGATTAACACTCCGTTATTCTTGGTCTTCCAGTCCACTCTGGTATCGGCGCGGCTGCCGTTGATCATCATTACCGCGCCATGGCTGTCATTCCCGTCATCGCAAGAATACAGAAAACAAAGACAGCATAAAAACACAACAACAGCCTTCAAAAAATTCGCGTTCATGCCTGATTTACTCTTCCTTGTGTTTGTGTTTTATGTTGTTCATGCAGCGGCGGCGGAGAGAATGCGGCCTCCTCTGTTTTCGCACATCCGGTATAGGGGAGTGCCGCGGCAGTTCGGGGCGCATCCATTCCCTCTTGTCCATGAATCGTTACCCTTGCAACCAGGCGGTGATTTTTTCGTAAATAGCCTGGGGGGCGGGCATCATGGCAGTCTCCAGGCTTTTGGCATAGGGGACCGGGCATTCCGGCGCGGCGATTCGAAGCGGCGCGGCTTTGAGGACGTTAAACCCTGCGGTGGCCACCCGCGCGATCACCTCCCCGCCGATACCGCCCGTGTACGGCCCTTCTTCCACGGTGACCAACCGGCCGGTCTTTTTCACGGAGTTTAAAATGGTCAGGGTGTCCATAGGATACAGGGTGCACAGGTCGATCACCTCGACGCTGACGCCGTCCGCCTTCAACATCTCAGCCGCTTCCATGGATACGCCGACCCCCAGCAGATGCGTCACGATGGTGACATCCTCACCGCTCCTTCGAATCATGGCTTTTCCAAGAGGCAGGGTGTATTCATCGGAAGGGATTTTCCCGGATTCGGCATACATCAGTTTATGCTCGAACATGATCACCGGACTGTTTAGGCGGATGGCAGATTTAAGCAGGCCCTTGGCGGTAAACGGGTCGGAGGGGGCCACGACCATCAGGCCGGGTATGCCGAAGAAGAATTTCTCCATGGATTGGGAATGCTGGGCGGCCATGCCGATGCCGCTTCCCACCGGAGTTCGAATGGTCAGCGGAATCGATACCTGCCCGCCGGTCATATAGCGGAGCTTGGCCGCCTGATTGAGAATCGGGTCCATGCAGCAGGTGAGAAAATCCGAAAACAAAATTTCGGCGATCGGCCGCATGCCGGTCATGGCCGCGCCCACGGCCCCGCCCACGATCCCGTATTCGCTGATGGGCGTGTTGATGATCCGATGCGCTCCAAACCGCT
>CAZFWD010000322.1:0-3208 GCA_964522535.1 uncultured Desulfonema sp. | reverse complement strand
CGAATGTGTCATGCGGCAATAGAACAAGGCTGTCGCCCGGAAGGATGTTGACCAGGGCCTTGCGCACCACCTCGGCGTTGGGATACGCCAGGGCCGCGTTGTCGATCTTCCATACCGCGTTATAGGAAGCCGCCATCTGAGTGCAGACCTTGTCCAGATCCGCGCCCGAGCCGGTCACCACCGCGGTCACCGGGGCGTTCGCATCAATTTTCTTCGCCGCCACCAGCAACTCCAGGGCGGAATCATCGGCCACCCCGCTTGCATGCCGAATGTATGCAAAAATCTGTCCAGCCATTATTTTAACCCTCCCTTGGCTTTTAAGTAGTCAATGAGTTTGTCGATGATCTCCTCGGTGCTGCCGGTCAGCATTTCAGCCCCTTCGCCCATTTCCGGCACGAAGTAGTCGATCCGCTTCACCTTTGCCGCGGCCTCGCCCACGGAAGAGGCATCCAGACCCAGATCCGCTGCAGCCATGGTGGGGATCTCGACGGAAGCGACCTTGCGGATGCCGCGAATCCCCACATAACGGGGTTCATTGATACCGGTCTGAATCGAGAGCACGCAGGGCAGATCGATCTCGTTCATCTCCTGGTTGCCGCCTTCGATCTCCCGGCCGACCTTGAGCTTTCCATCGCCGGTTTCAATAATATTGACCAGAGAAGCATACGGATAGTCCAGCATGGCCGCCAGCATGCCGCCGACCTGAGCCGCACCCTCATCCGCCTGGGCGCCGGTCAGGATCAGGTCGTAGTTTCCCTTTTGCACCGCGGCCTTGAGAATGGTGGCGATTCCTCTGCCGTCCGATCCCTCGAAAGCGCTGTCGGAAAGAAGAATCCCGTTGTTGGCCCCCATGGCCATCTCCCTTCTTAAAACCTCTTCGGATTCCTCATCCCCCACCGTGACCACGGTCACGGAACCGCCGACCCGGTCCACGATCTGAATCGCCTCTTCCACCGCGTAGTTGTCCCACTCGTTGACCGAGTACACGAGATCGTCCCTTTCAATGTCGTTTCCCGCGCTGTTGATCCCGATTTCGTTTTCCGAGGTGTCGGGAACCCGCTTAATACATACCAAAATCTCCATATCGTCCTCCACCCTGTTAAAAGTTGTTATAAAAAATTTGCGAACCCGTCCATGACGCGACACCCTCCGGTGTTCCCGCCATGGTTATGCCTCGATATGCGCCGCGATCAGCTCAGCCAGGCCGATGGCCTCCATCTTCCCCTCCAGACCCGCGACCTTGATCGCATCCTCCATGTTGACCAGGCAGAACGGACAGGCCGTCACCACAACGGTGGCGCCGGCCTGCTGGGCCATCTTGACCCGGCGCACCCCCATCCGCTCCTCTTCCTGGGGCTCATAAAAAAAGTTCAACCCGCCGCCGCTGCAGCAGAATGAGCGGTCCCGGCTTTTTAGCATCTCCACCCGATGAATGCCCGATATGGCGTCAATGGCATCCCTTGGCTCGTCATAGATGCCGTTGTGCCGTCCAAGATAACAGGGATCATGGTAGGTGTAAACCTTGTTCTTTTCTTCCTCGGTCGCCCCTTTCAACCGAAGGCGACCGGATTTGAGGTTCTCCACAATCACCTGGCTGATATGGGCAACCGGTGGAAGCCCCGAATAATCGTGGGTCAGGGCATTAAAGGCGTGGGGGTCTGCGGTGATAATCCGCTTGGCGCCGGATGCCAGAATGGCTTCGGTGTTCTGGGCTTTCAGGTCCTGAAACAGCATCTCCTCGCCGAACCGCCGGACCTCATTTCCGCTGTCTTTTTCATCTTTTCCCAGGATACCGAAATCGATCCCGCAGGCCGCGAGTATTCGAGCGGTCGCCGCGGCCAAAAGCTGCATCCGCTCATCATAGGAGCTGACGCTGTCTACAAAATAAAGGGTTTCGGCGCTATCCCCCTTTTCAAACAGTTTGATGTTCACATCCTCTAAAAGGCTGGTCCAGTCCGCCCTTTTCTTCTCCATCTTGCCATAGGGGTTGCCCCGCTTCTCCAAAGAAGATAGAGGTTTCTGAAGGGACTGGGGCACATTTCCGGCATCCACCATGCCCCGGCGCAGGTCCACGATCTTGTTGATATACTCGATCCCCAGGGGACATTCCTGCTCGCAGGCGCCGCAGGTGGTGCACGACCAGATTTCATCCTCGGTATAAATAGCCCCGATCAGCGGTTCATCGGTCTTAACGAAATCCCCGCGAAGCGGATAGTGGGCGAAGGAATAATCCCGGGCCTTGATCGTGATAAACCGGGGGGACAACGGGCGTTTCACCGCGTTGGCCGGGCAGTTGTCGGAACACCTGCCGCAATCGGCACAGGTATAAAAATCAAGTATGTCCTTCCAGGTAAAATCATCAAAGGTATTCACACCAAAGGATTCCAGGCTGTCCAGTTCCTCATCCTTGACCCCGTATCGAACCGGCCGAATGTTCCCCCGCCCTATCCTCATGAAATACACATTGAAAATAGAAGTGATCACATGAAAGTGTTTCCCCAGAGGCAGAAAGCAGAGGAAGAAAAAGAAGGCCAGATCATGCGCGTAATACGACAGGATATGCATCGCCTGAAGGCTTTCGGTGCTGGAGTTGAGCAGCATGTTCTTAAACATCCAGCCCAGGGTGGCCGGCGCCAGAAATTCCGGTTCAAGGCCGGCCTGAATTTGGGCCGCCGCGGCGCTGGCCTCATAAAGGCTTTCAGCGATCATCAGGGTTGAAATCAGGGCAAGCACGAACAGGGCTTCGGCGGTATGGTCATGACCGTATTTTGCAGGAACCGCGTACCGCTCCGGCTTAAACACCCCCCGGCGCACGCCCGCGATGACGCAGGCGATCAGCACGGCGGTGGCCGCATAGTCCTTGAGGATGTAATACAAATGCCCGAACATCCCGCCCAAGCCCGGCATGATAAAGCTTTCTTTTATGCCTTTGATAACCAGTTCGGAGGACCGAATGGACAGGATTAAAAACCCGAAAAAGATGATCATATGCAGGACACCGGCCAGCATATAGCGGGGATGCCGGTATTGCCCCAGCCAGATCTTTAAAACATTGAAAATCCGTTTCGCGGGTTGGTCAAAGCGAAAATCGGGTCTTGCCTTAACCATCGGCGCCAGACGCTTGGCAATGATATAGGCAAAGGCTGCCACCGCCACTACTGGAATCATCACGGAAAAAATGACGGTGGGAATAAAACCAAACAGCTTA
>CAZFWD010000321.1:0-8194 GCA_964522535.1 uncultured Desulfonema sp. | reverse complement strand
GGGGTGAAACTTTTCAGTGGCGCGGGTTCCCCCTGGATCACCAGGGCATCCACGGCCAGGGGCCTGCCTTCCGGCGTGATCACAAAAGGGTTGATGTCGACCTCAAACACATCCGGGCGTTCCAGGGCCAGTGCGGACAGCCCCATGAGGGCTTGGACCAGGGATTCTTTGTCCACCGCGGCCTCGCCCCTGAACGGACCCAGAAGCGCCTTTGATTTGATTTCGTCGATCATGGCCTGCGCATCCGTCTCGCTTAAGGGGGCCAGGCGGAAGCTCACATCGGAAAGGATTTCGGTAAAAATACCGCCCAACCCGAACATCACCACCGGCCCGTACTGCCGGTCCCTGAAAAGCCCCGCCACAAACTCCCTTTTCCCAGCCACCTGGGGCTGAACCAGAAACCCCTCCAGTTGATCCTGAGCATTTTTTTGGATTGCCCGGGCCGCGGCCTCCACGGCGGCCTTATCCTGTAAATTCAGGTGCACCAGATTCAGCTCGGTCTTGTGAAGCAATGCCTTTCCCAACCCCTTGACCACCACCGGGAACCCCATGTCTTCGGCCGCCTGAAGGGTCTCGGCAATGCCTGTGGTTTTCATCTCTTCGACCACCGGCACCCCATAACGGGCCAGCAGTTGTTTGGATTCAAACTCGGTCAGTCCGGTTTTTTTCATTGATCCCCCTTCATCATACTTCTGGAATGAAGCCTATCCGGTCGCGGTTTGCGGCCCGCCCCACGCCCCTTGGGGGGACCGGGCGGCCGCGGCCTCAAAAAACAATCGCTTATTTGTCTTTGGGTTGGTGGTGTTCCGCTGAAAGCACGACAAGGTTGGATTTGTCCTTCTGAAACCGGAGTCCTTTGTGGCCTATTCCGATTTCTTCGATGGAGATGATGGCGTATATGGACAGGTGAAGGGTTTTAACCCCTTCAAGCTGCTTTTTCTGACCCTCCTCCTCGGGGTTGATGACCAGCGAAGCGGTGTCAAAAACAAAATCGGAGATGGCGACAAAACTGAGCCCCAGAGAAGAGTCCGTGACCGTTTTGGATTTAAGGGCGACCACCTTGCCGTTTTTAGGGTCCCTGTAGGTAATCAGGTAGTAGGTATCGTTTTTTTTCTGCGCCATAAAATTCAACCGTCTCAGATGTGTTCGAGTGTCTCCTCTATAATCAAAAAAAATATATATCATGCCGGCTGCTTTGTCAAAACAGAGTTTTTGCACCCGGAACGTGGGTTGACCGCTCAGAGCTCGTTTTTAAAAAAATCGTTGGTATCGGTAATCGTATCAAGGGGCCGGGTATATTCCGTCGGTTCGGTTCCCTCCTTGAAACACTCAAAGAGGGTATGCTCTGATTCGGATATGGGCAAGAGTCCGGTCTTCGTATCAATTTTGGTGAACACGACGCTGTCCGGCACCGCAAACGCCCTTACCGGTTTTCCCTTCAAGGTCTGCTGCATGAAGTCCAGCCAGATAGGGCTTGCCGCGCGGGAGCCGGTCTCTTTTATGCCGAGGGATTTCTCGCCGTCAAAACCGACCCATACCCCGGTGATGTAATCCGGGGTATACCCCATAAACCAGGCGTCGTAGAGGTTGTTGGTGGTTCCGGTTTTGCCGGCCACCGGGCGCTTCAAGGCCTTGACCCGCCATCCGGTGCCATACTGCACCACCTCCTCCAACAGGTGGGTGATGATGTAGGCCGTGCTTTCCGCGATCACCGCCTCCTGATCCAGATGATGCTCAAACACCACGTTTCCGTCCCTGTCCACAATCCTTCTGATAAAGCACGGGGGAACAAGCATTCCCTGGTTCGCAAACACCGAGTACGCCCTGATCAGTTCCAGCAGGGAGACCCCCGAGGCGCCCAGGGCAAGGGAAAGGTTCGCGTCGAGTTGGGAGGTGATGCCCAGTTTTCGCGCATAATTGATCGTATAGCCAATGCCGCTGTCGTTTAAAATTTTCACGGTGACGACATTGCGCGAATGAATCAACCCATCCCGCAGCAGGGTGAATCCGTGAAAGGTGTTGTCATAGTTATCGGGTTTCCAGACAAAATCGTGCAGGGTATCCTTAAACACAATCGGCGAATCCACGATCAAGGTGGCCGGAGTATACCCCTTATCGATGGCCGCCGCATAGATAATCGGTTTAAAGGCCGATCCGGGCTGGCGCCGGGACTGAATCGCGCGGTTGAACTGGCTTTCCGAAAAGTCCCTTCCGCCGACCATCGCCTTGATCTCACCGGTTTTCGCCTCCATGCATATCAATGCCGACTGCACCTCGGGCTGCTGCTCAAGGGCGAGCGCCCAGAGGGAGCGGTCTTCTTCTTTTTTCTTCACCCGCACGTGAATCACATCCCCGACCGCCAGCGCCTCGCCGGGATGAGCAATCCGCCCCTCGATATAGTCGATATCGGGGTCCGGCTTTCGCGCCCATCGCATATCGGCCAAAGAAATAACCCCCCGCTCATTCCCGATTCGGACCGTCACAAGGTTTTCCCGGTCATCCACCTCAATGACCACCCCCTGGAAAATAGCATTTTCAGCGATAGGGGTTTCAGCCATTCGATCCTGAAGCTCCCGGGAAAAGGCTTCGATCCCTTCCGGCGGAAGACGATCGATGGGACCGCGGTAACCCTGACGCTTATCGATTTCAAGCAGCCCGGTTTCGATCGCCCTGCGGGCCATTTCCTGCATCTCGATATTTGCGCAGGTATAGACCTGCAAGCCTTGGTTATAAAGCGTTTCCCTTCCGAACCGATCCAGCAACTCCCGCCTGACATGCTCCGTGTAGTAAGGCACGTTTTCCCTGAACAGGTTGGCGCGGGGCAGAATGTTGAGATTGTCGCTGATCGCCTGGGAGGCTTCGGCCTCGGAAATAAACCCCTCTTCAACCATCCGGTTTAAGACGTAAACCTGGCGCTTCTTGGCCCGTTCCGGATACCGAAACGGTGAGTAGCGGCTGGGCGCCTGGGGCAGCCCGGCAAGCATGGCGCTTTGGGCGAGGCTTAATTCCTTTGCCTGCCTGCCGAAATAGTTTTGGGCCGCGGCTTCCACGCCGTAGGCGCCGTACCCCAGGTAGATCTGGTTTAAGTAGAGATAAAGGATCTGCTCCTTGGAAAACCGCTTGTCCAGGCGATAGGCCAGGATCGCCTCCTTGATTTTTCGGCGATAGCTTCGCTCAGGGGTCAGCAGAAAAGACTTGGTCACCTGTTGGGTGATCGTGCTGCCCCCCTGAACAATCGTTCCGGCCTCCAGGTTCTTGAAAAACGCGCGAGCAATGCTGTGCAGGTCCACCCCCTTGTGCTGGTAAAACCGCGCATCCTCGGCGGCGACAAAGGCATGGATCAGATGCTTCGGGATCATGGAAAGGGGAACGACGATCCGGCGCTCGGTATACAGCTCCGCGATGGGCCGGTCGTCATCGGAATAAAAGGTGGTGATGATCGGCGGGCGATAATCTTCAAGCCTTGAAATCGCGGGCAGGTCCTTTGAAAAATGAAAATACGCCCCGACGAGTCCGAGCGCAGCCAGCAAGATACCGACAAACAGCAGAAGAAAAAGGACTTTAATTGTTTTTAAAAAGAACCTTCGCAACGGACGTTCCTTAAAGGTTTAAGGGTAAGAGGTGTTGTATGTCTTTTTCGGCGCCAGGCCTGGTATCGCAGCAGACCGGCGTAAACGTGGACCGCCCGCTCCACGGTGTCAAAAAAGGGCACCCCGGCCCGGCGGAAGGTCTGGGCCAGGTCCGCGTCAAACCCCCCGGGGATATCCACCATGACAAACGGCTTGCCGGACTCCTGATGGGCGCAAATCATGGCTTGAGTAAAGGATTCATTCAGCTCCCGATTGATGCCCGCCCCGACCACGACCACGGCGTCCACCCCCGGATCCGCGGCCAGCACCCGGCCGGCCTGGTTATAGATATCCATCTCAATCGAGGCGGTCAACCCCACATCCACCGGGTTGGACAGGCTTGTGCCGGTAGGCGGAACAAATTCGGCCAGTAAGGCGCGGGTTTGATCGGAAAGGACGGCCAGCTTCAGCCCTTCATCGCCGCAGGCTTCCGCCGCAGACACCGCCATGCCGCCGGGTCCGGAGAGGATGGCAATCCGGTCCCCGAGGTTGTCCGGGAGCAGGGAAAAGCCCATCAGGGCATCGGTCAACGCCTCAAGCCCTTTCACCGAAACCACACCCCCCTGCCGGGCCACCGACTCCCATATTCTGCGCGGGCTGGAAACAGCGCCGGTATGGGAAAACGCGGCCCGACCGCCTTCGGGGGTCAGGCCGACCTTCCAGAGAATCACCGGTTTCTTTCGGGACGCGGCGTTCAGGGCGCTTAAAAAATACCGGCCGTTGGAAATCCCCTCAAGGTATCCACCGATCACGCCGGTTTCCGGGTCGTTTCCCAGATAGGCCAGCAGGTCCGCGCTGGTGAGATCGCATTCATTGCCGAGGCTCACGGCCTTGCTGAACCGGATGCCTTTTTGAGGCGCAATTCGGCCCAGGATATTGGCCAGGGAGCCGCTGTGGGAAATCAGGCCCACCGGCCCGGGTTCGGCGGAAAGCCCGGGAAAAAACGAAAGCCCGCTTTTGGGGACATACAGCCCCATGCAGTTGGGTCCGAAAAGCCGCATTCCCGAGGATCGCGCAATCCGCGCCAGTTCTTCCTCCAGCCTGCGCCCCTGCTCGGTTCCGGTCTCCTTGTATCCGGCGGTAAACAGCACCGCCCCCTTGACCCCCTTTTGCGCGCATTCGCGGACAATGGGCAGGGCGCTGTGGTGCGGCACCAGAATGATGGCCAGGTCCACGCCGCCGGGAATGGCGGATATGCTCGCGTAGGCCGCGATCCCGTCGATCTCTTTTGCCTCCGGGTGGACCGGATAAATGGCGCCTGAAAATTTTTGCTCCAGCAGCGCGATTAGAAACAGTTTGCCCGCCTTCAGCCCCCGGGGCAGCCCGACAATGGCCACGGACCGGGGGTGAAAAATCGCATCAAGCTGGTTTGTAAGTTTTTGAATATCCTCCACTGATTCTATCCTTTTGGACGCGGGCAGTAATCAAGGTCGCTTGCAAAACCCGTGGTTATTTTTCAACCACCTCGTAGTAGAGGGTGTAGCGGGCCAGGATCT
Source organism: uncultured Desulfonema sp. (assembly GCA_964522535.1). Taxonomy (GTDB): domain Bacteria; phylum Desulfobacterota; class Desulfobacteria; order Desulfobacterales; family Desulfosalsimonadaceae; genus DYLE01. Next base: position 3,069 of record CAZFWD010000321.1, on the reverse strand, counting down.
CGGCGATGCGGTTACGAATTTCGTCGATATCATGGCCGGCGGCCGTCTTGACCGCCATTTGACCCACCGTTTAGTGGGCCTTGTGCTCGCGCACCGCGACGGATATTGATTCGACCATATCGCCTAAAGCTGTAAGCTCGTTTTCGTAAACCCGCCGGGTGGCGTCCCAGCGCAAAGCCGGCTTGAAAATCTTGCCCACCGGGGTCAGAGGGATTTGCGGCGTGATCACCACCTCCTTGGGTACGGCCGCCTTTTCCCCGATATGGGCTTTTGCCCAGTCCATGACTTTTTCTTCGGAGATATCCGCCCCTTCGGCCACCTCCACATAAACCACCGGGACCTCGCCGGCATGAGGGTCCGGCCTGCCCACGGCCGCCGCCATCTTGATGTTCGGCATTTTATAGATCGGCTCCTCAATGGCCGCCGGATCGATGTTGTGACCGCCGCGAATGATCAGCTCTTTTTTACGGCCGATCAGCCAGAAATACCCGTCCTTGTCCATTCGGCCCATATCCCCGGTGTTGAAAAAACCGTCCGGAAGCCATATCCCTTTGTTATGCGCCTCTTCCACGTATCCCTTGAAAACATTGGGGCCCTTGATGGCCACGACCCCGATCTCTTCGACCTTGGCATCCCGAACATACTGCCCCGCCTCATCAAGAATGACGACCTTCATCTGCTGGTAGGGCATGCGGATGCCGATGCTGCCGATTTTGCGCTCCCCGTCCTTGGGGTTGATGGCGGATGCCACAGCCCCTTCGGTAAGGCCGTACCCTTCCAGCACCTTCATCCTGGAATGCGCCTCAAACCGCCGAAACAGCTCTACGCTCAAGGGCGCAGCTCCGCAGATGGCATATTTTAAGGAAGAGATGTCCGCGTCCCCCACCGGTATGTCCAGCAGAACCGACAGGACGGTGGGCACCGCGGAGAAGGTTTCCGCCTTATATTTTTCCACGATTTTGTAAAAATTCTTCATGATGCCGGGGTCCCGGTATCCCATGGGGGAGAGCATCACCACATGGCCGCCGAAGGAAAACGGCGCAAGCCCGGTGACGATGGTGCCGTTGCAGTGAAACAGCGGCAGCCCGCACAGCAGGGTGGCGCCGGGATCAAACCCGCCCATGGCGATCAGGTTCCAGGCCATGATCACCTCGTTGTAATGGGTTCGACGGGCCAGCTTGGGGGTGCCGGTGGTTCCGCCGGTATGGTAGAGGGATGCGATGTCGTCCTTTTTTATCTTTCGGTCAAAGAGGTAGCGATCGGAAGGGTAGTCCGCAAGCTTTTCGTCGTATCCGATGATATGCTCGGCCTCGTTGGTCTGTCCCATGATCTGAATGACCTGCTTTAACGTCGGAATCCCCTTTCGAATGGAATTGATCTTCTTCCAGATCTCGGTTCCCGGAAGGTCCCCCAGGGTAACCAAAACCTTGGTCTTTGCCGCGGTGCAGATATCGCGAATGGTTTCGGCCTCCAGCAGGGGGTTGATGGGGTTGGCGATGCCGGCCGCCTCGGCACCCCAAAGGACGTAATGGGTATAGGGAATGTTCGGCAGGACATAGGAGACCACATCTCCAGGGCCGATGCCCAGATCGGAAAACAGGTTCGCGGTCTGCCGAATCCTTCCGATTAAGGTCTGGTAGGAAACCACCATGGGCTGATCATAGCTGTCGCCGTTTAACAGGAAACTGATGGCCGGGGCATTCGGATCGATGGCAGCGCCCTTTTCAAGGATTTCAATGGTGCTTTCCTCTTTGACTCTTTCCGTATGCGGCACCTTTTCAATGGCCTCGATATCCGCCAGGCCGCGAATGGTGAATTTTTCCATCATGGCTGTCTCCTTTTTTGATTCAGCGGTTGATAAAGGCATGCGCACACCGTTTATTGATTTTCGGCATTAGCGTTTTAAATCCTAACCCTTAATCCCCGCAAAAAAAACAAAAAAAATTTAAAAAAGCAGGATTGTGGTCTTTTCAGACTTCGGTTTCTGCGGCTGCCCAGCTTTAGATGCCAACGGACAAGGATGATTCGACATCCATCAACAACAGGATTTTCTGATGTTGACGATCTCAGATTATAATTTGGACAATTGCAGAAAATTGAGAGGTCAGGCAAAAATTCAAAAATACAACATTTTGTTCCAATACAATTTTTTCTAAAATGAGAATTGGCTATTGCATGGTGCACGGCGGGAGCGGGTTTTAACGGAGAACACTTGTATCGATAGTGAGGACGGACCGACTACGCTTACACTGTGAGGAATGATAGTTGTTATACGTTAGGGCCGTGATGTTGATTTTGATTCGATGGTTTACTTGCGCTAATATCTTCTATCAAAGGATTTGCAGTTCAGTGTATTTCATATAGCCAAAAGTTCATTGTCAATTTCCTAATATTCTTTTAAAATTCTCGTTAAAATTTAAATTTTTAAATAGGAATTGAAATACAATGCCCACAATCTCTAGCTCACAACTTCCCCCACCCAAAAATTGGGATGAATTTGAAGAGATCTGCGCCGATCTTTTCACGCTTGAATGGGGTGATCGAAATGCTGTCCGTCATGGCCGGCAAGGGCAACGCCAATATGGGGTGGACATTTATGGTAGTCCCATTAGTGGCGGCCATGCCGGTGTCCAATGTAAAGGTAAACGTATTTGGCCACCGACTTTTTTGACAACTAATGATATTGATAACGAAGTTGCTGAAGTCCTAAAATTCAAGCCTGCCCTCACAGAATTTATCTTTGCGACTACTGCGCCAGCTGATGCCCTCGTGCAAGCCCATGCTAGAAATATTACTGAAACACATAAAAAAGAAGGGTTATTTAGTGTACATGTTTTTGGCTGGGGGGAATTGATTCGTAGATTGACAAGGCATCCAGAACTAATAAAAAAACATTATCAATATCTAACAATCGATGCAGTTCGCGAGGAAATAGCAGCTTTGCCTCAAAAGACAGCTGATCGTATATCAGAAACTTTGGGTTCGTTGCCGGTCAGCTTGGTTGACAAAGAAATAGAGAGGCGCTTGGAAGCCCTCAGGAAAAAGAGATTTTTTATTGGTTCGTCCTAT
>CAZFWD010000320.1:0-3149 GCA_964522535.1 uncultured Desulfonema sp. | reverse complement strand
CCGAAGCCCGTCCTCGGTGCCGTATCCGGTCCCCAGCTCGACGCTGTGCTGCTTGCGCGGCTTGACCTGAACAAGAATCGGCACGGTCTTGCTGTCGAGGACCGGCGATTCGGTCGTGATCAACGCGGTCTGAAAAACGCCCAGATCAAACAGCCGCCGTTTGCTTTCCTCCAGCTCTTTCTCCGAATACCCCTGGCCCGCATGAAAGCTGATCGCCCGCTGCAGGACCTTTTCCCGGATATACCCCTGGTGCCCGGAAAACCGAACCGGCCCGAAAAAATAAAAACACCCCGGGTCAATATCAAAATCAATATCGGCAAAATTCCGGTTCAGGTCGACCCGGGCACGGGCGCTGATTTCCGCAAAAGGGTGCCCCTGATTTCCCAAATAAGTTTTGATAACGTTTTCGGAGGCCTCATATTCTGCCCGTTTAAAAACCTCTCCGCTTTTTAGGGGAAGCCGGTCCTCGAACTTTTCCTCAAGCAGGTGGGGCGTCTTGCCCAGGCAGTTCAGGCGCAGGCTGCGGACGATCACCGGCGGGCCTTCCGTGATTTGAAATATCACGTCGATTTCTGAGCCTTGAACCTCCGTAATGGCGGCGGTGACAGCGGTCTGGTAATACCCCTGGGCCTCGTAATACTGTTTGATGCGAAGCTGATCATCCGCGATATCCTGCCTGCTGACCTTAGGATGACGCGCCCAGAACTTCCAGGCCGGCGGCGGATTGGCGACAAGGGAGGCGCTGAGCTCGCCTTTATTCACCGCGGTTATTCCCGCAAAACCGATATGCCGCACACAAAGCATCTGATCTTCCGCTTCGGCAAAGCAGAAATCCGATACAAAAAGAAAAATCAGCACGGCCGGCAATACCGCCAGAAGCCTTGTCGTATCAACCCTTGGCAATCATTTCCTTCCTTGGGACGCGGATGCGGCCATCAGACAAGTAGATGCTCAAAAAAATCGTTCCCCTTGTCATCCACAAGAATAAACGCGGGAAAGTCCCTGACTGTAATCATATAGACGGCCTCCATTCCCAGCTCGGGGTATTCGAGGGTTTCAACCTTCGTAATACAGTCCTTGCCCAGACGGGCGGCCGGACCCCCGATGGAGCCCAGGTAAAACCCGCCGTAGGTCCTGCATGCATCGGTGACCTGCCTGGACCGGTTCCCCTTGGCCAGGGTGACCAGGGAGCCGCCGTATTTCTGGAACTGAGGCACGTAAGAATCCATTCGGCCCGCGGTGGTGGGTCCGAAGGAGCCGGAGGGGTAGCCTTTCGGGGTTTTTGCCGGGCCGGCGTAATAGATGATATGCTCCTTAAAATACCGAGGCAGCTGGTTTTCTTTCTGAAGCCGCTCATAAATTCTGGCATGGGCGATGTCGCGCGCCACAACGATTTTACCGGAAAGCAGCAGCCGGGTGGATACCGGATGCTTGCTCAGCTCGCTTCGGATTCGATCCATGGGCTGGTTTAAGTCGATATGAACGGCCTTTTCCTCCGCTTCCTTGGGTTCGGGCAGAAAACGCGCCGGGTCGGTGTCCAGCTGTTCCAGGAATACTCCGTCCCGGTTGATTTTTCCGCGAATATTCCGGTCCGCGCTGCAGCTCACTCCGATGCCGATGGGAACCGACGCGCCGTGGCGGGGCATGCGGATCGCCCGGACATCCAGACAGAAATACTTGCCGCCGAACTGGGCGCCGATGCCAAGATTCCGGGAGATGTGCAGAAGCTGCTTCTCCAGCCCCAGGTCTCGAAAGGCATGCCCGCTTTCATTTCCACATACCGGCAGGCTGTCCAGATACCCGGCGGAGGCCAGCTTGACGGTCTTGAGGTTGGCCTCGGCCGAGGTGCCGCCCACCACCACGGCCAGGTGATACGGCGGGCAGGCCGCGGTTCCCAGGGACTTCATTTTTTGAGTCAGGAAGGCCGCCAGGGTTTGCGGGGTCAGGACGGCCCTGGATTCCTGGTATAAAAAGGTCTTGTTGGCGGAACCGCCCCCCTTGGCGATGAAAAGGAATTCATAGGCATCCCCTTCCACGGCATACAGCTCAATCTGGGCCGGAAGGTTGCAGCCGGTGTTTGTCTCCTCATACATGCCAAGCGGCGCCATCTGGGAATAGCGCAGGTTATTCTTGGTGTAGGCATTAAAAACCCCCCTTGACAGCGCCTCCTCGTCTGCGAAGCCGGTCCAGACCTGCTGACCTTTTTTCCCGATAATGACGGCGGTTCCGGTGTCCTGGCACATGGGGAGAACGAAATCTGCGGCAATCACGGCGTTTTTGAGCAGCTCAAGCGCCACGTACCGATCATTGTCCGAGCTTTCCGGATCATCCAGGATAGCCCTCAGCTGCTTTAAATGGGATGTCCGGTAGAGAAACGCCACATCCGTAAAGGCCGTTTCCGCGAGCAGGGCAAGCCCCCCCGCCTCCACGCAAAGCATGTCGCGTCCCTTAAACGAATCCGCCCTCACATGGTCTTGGCTTACCAGCCGGTAAGCCGTGGTGTCGTCCCCCAGCGGGAACATCGGCTGGTATGTAAATTCCGCCATCCTTTTCCTCCTGTTCGAATCATAACAGCTCATCGTCATTAAAGGTTCGGCCGTATGTTTTCAGCGCGCAGAAGTCCCCGCACATGGTGCACACATCCCGGTCCTTGTCTTCGCTGGCCTGGCGCATCTTTTTCGCCTTGTCCGGATCCACCGACAGGGCGAACATGGTCTTCCAGTCAAACCGGTTCCGGGCCTCCGACATCTTCCGGTCCCGCTCCCACGCGGAGGCCACCCCCTTTTCCAGGTCCCCGATATGGGCGGCAATCTTGGAGGCGATCACCCCCTCCTTGACGTCCTGAACGCCGGGCAGGGTCAGGTGTTCCGCCGGGGTCACATAGCAGAGAAAATCCGCACCGCTGGCCGCGGCGATGGCCCCGCCGATGGCGGCTGTGATATGATCGTATCCGGCCCCGATATCCGTGGGCAGCGGTCCGAGGACATAATAGGGCGCCCCCCCGCAGATTTGCTTCTGCAGCTTCATGTCACCGGCAATGCGGCCAAGCGGCACATGCCCCGGGCCTTCAATCATAGCCTGGACTTTTCTTTCATTGGCTTTTTTTGCCAATTCGCCCAACAATATTAGGTCCTGAATTTGAGCTCTGT
>CAZFWD010000319.1:0-4286 GCA_964522535.1 uncultured Desulfonema sp. | reverse complement strand
CATATTGGGGTGCCCATTCTCGGAGCCGGCATCAACTTCCGCTGCCACTGACAGCAAATTGGAAATCATGAGTCGTGACACAAAATTTTGAACACTCCCGACACACCCGGGCGTTTGCTTTTTTATTATCCCGTCTGCGGATACTCATAGGGAGTCAGGCTGTCCCCGAACCGCTCGCGGACTTTCTCGATCATTTGCGGGGTAAGCCGCGCGTCTTTTTTTGTCCAGATTCGGGAAGGGCTGCGCACCTCCGGCAGCCGTTTTTCCACCTCGGGGCTCCAGGAAAGGGCGCAGTGGCTGAACACATCCTTCATCACAAAAACCGGGGTCCGGCACAGGTCCTCGTACCAGACCTTTTTATACCGGCCGGTATAAAGCCTTTCCTGCGCCTCAAGAAACCGGTAAGTCTCGAGATAGCTCCAGGCAGCCCCTATTTCCGGGGGCTCCGCCTCCATGGTGCGCCATCCGCGAGGCCTAGGACCGAACCAGGCGCCGTCGGGATGGTCCTTTTCCCGCTTGATCATGGTGGAATTGACTCCCGCCCGCCAGTCGCGAATGATCTGAACAAAAATACAGTCCGGAAAAAGGGCGTTGAGCCAGGGCAGCCGCAGGGTGTTGGGGGGAAGCTTGTTCACGAAACGCCTGGCGCCCCGGGCGCAAAGCACCCGGCTGATGAACGAATGATACCATTGCCGCATTTCGACTGTGGCATCGGTTGCCAGCCGCACGTCATCATCCCCCTTGACGAATCTGTCCCAGATCAGGTGGGATTCCCTGGGGTTGTCCTCATAAAGCCCGATCCGGGTCACGAAATAGGCAAACCGGGGAAAATGCATGAACTTCCGGTTGGCCCGGTTGAAATACCCCACCTCCGGATGGCTGGCGATGCACCGGTAAAGAATGCTGGTTCCGCCCCGGGGCGGAGCGACAATAAAGATGGGACGATCAACACTCATGACTTGTCCTTATTAGAACCTCAAGAAAAATAACCGTTTCATACTTCAGAATCACCCATACGATTTAAGAATCCGCCGGTAGACCGCGATGTTCTTCTCAACCATGGCCCGAATGGAAAAATTCGTTTCAACCCGAAGCCGTCCTTGGGCCGCCATTTGTCCGGCCCTTTCCGAATGCAAAAGCATGTCGATGATTCCCTCGGACAGGGCGGCCGGGTTTTCAGGCTCCACCAGCCGACCTGTTTTCCCGTCCTCAATGATCTCCGGAATCCCGCCGGCGCGGGTGGCGACCACCGGCTTTTCCATGGCCAGGGCGTCGAGCACCGCGGTTCCCAAACCCTCCTGAACGCTGCTCATGACGAAAAGATCGGCCAGTGAATAAAAATTCCCCACATCCGGGCGAAAGCCGGTGAAAACAAGCCGATCTTTGAGTCCCAGGGAGGCGGCAAGGGATCGCAGATCGGCCATCAGTTCACCCCCGCCCACAATAAAAAACCGGGCTGATGGGATTTTTTCAAGCACATAAGGAATCGCCTTGACCAAATAGGCCTGCCCCTTGTGCGGCGCCAGATGCGCCACATTAACGATCACCGGCTCGCCCTCCTTGATGTTGAATTCAGCGTAAAGCGGCTGTTTTTTCGCGCCGGCAAACCGTTTCGTGTCAATCCCGCTGTGAACCACAAAGATTCGACTGCTTAGGATTCCGTCCGCCTCCATGACGCGTTTGATCTCGTGGGAGATGGCGATATAATAATCGGCCATATACCGGTATTTGATGCCGCTTAGATGAAGAAAACTGCTGCGAAAGATGGAAAAATCCACCCGCCGGGTCACCAGCACACAGGTCTTTTTGCCCGCAGCAGCCAGAAAGCCCAGGACATGCCCGTGGGAGGTATGGGCATGCAGGATGTCGTAATCCTGACTGTTGAGTATCTTCCTGATCTTAAAGGCGGCGACAATATCGGCCTCCCCGTGCATGGCCACCGGGAAAACCATTATGCCGGCTTTTTTCGCGTTTTTTTCCATGGGGGATTCAGGCTGGCAGACCAGGTGCGCGGTGATGTTTCTTTCGTAAAGCCCGCAAAGCAGATTCAGGGTCTGCTGCTCGCCGCCGCGCCAGGTTCTTTCCGTGTTGATATGGAGTGTTTTCATTCGCCGGGCAGGATTTCTTGTAATGCTCGTTAAGGATGCGGCTTCTTATCCGAAGGCTTTATTTCCAGCCAGAAGGAAAGATCGCGGCCCGTCAATTCTGAAAAGGCCGATATCTCATCTTTATAATAATCCGCCAGCATTTTGCGGGTCTCCGGCTTCATGGGGTTGTATTTTCCCTTGTTGACCCACGTGGTGGTCTTGGGAACAAAGGCGTCATCGGCGCCGATAAACCGGTAAACCGACTGGGCCAGATCGACCGGGGCCGTGCGAATATCATCATAGAAAAAAACCCGAAAGTCTGGAAAAGCCTTTCGCCAGTAAGAAAGGTATGCGCCGTATAAACCGGTGGTGCGAATCCATCGGCCGTCCTCCTTCCACATGCGTTCAAAGGGAACCACCTCTTTGCCGAGGCGCTCCTTGCGCGATCGCCAGAACCAGTAGGCGGACCAGGCGCGATCAATGGGGTTGCGAAAAATCGCAAATATTCTGGCATTCGGATAATATTTTTTCAGCGCGTCCCTGGCCGAGGTCTCCCGAAGCCAGAAAAAAAGGGCGCGGCGGGGGTTAAACCTGGGGTAGAATTCCCGGTGCGCCGGATCGGGCCGGGGGGAATTGATGTAGACCGGCGTAAACTCCCCGGCGATCTTTCCGTTTCTTTCTTTAAACCAGTTCTCATACCATCGGTATCCTTTGCGGTAATTGCGAACGAAAAAATTGATCTCTTTTTTCGGGATCCAGACTTCGGGATGCTGCATGAGAACATCAGCGAGCCATGAGGTTCCGCTTTTTTGAACACCCACCCCCACAAAGTCAGGCCCTTTTGAAGGCGGTGTCATCCGGTCGGATGACTTTTCCATTCTTTCACCGATACGGCTGTTTTGCATGCAAAAAATCTTTTTACCTGTTTTTCTTTCACCCAGTTTATGTTACCCTACCGCAGATCAGAAAAAAACAGTATTTTTTACCTTAAGCTGTTGATCGCCTAAAAGGTTTGAGTTTTAGACAATGATGCAACCTTAAAAAATCGTCTTTAAATGCAAGATGAAAAATTTAACCACAGCGATCACAAAGAACACGAAAAAAAATTTTTATTTTTCTTCTCTGTGCCCTCTGTGGTAAAAATATATAAAAACCGATAAGTTACTTTCTAAAAAAAGTCATCAATTAAAACCATGCTTGAGCTGGACCTGAACACTTCTGAAAACATCCTGATCCGCGCCCCCAACTGGGTGGGGGATGTGGTCATGGCGGTGCCATTCTACCGCTGTATTCGAGAGAATTTTCCAAACGCCGGCATTTACTGCTGTATTCGAGATTATGTCAGCGGCATCCTCAACGGCAGCCCCTGGTTTGACGGGATCATCTCGGGCAACGACAAAACCCTGGCCGGGCTGATGGAAATTTCAAAAGAGATCCGGCGGGCTCGCCCGAAAACCGCCTTTATCCTGCCCCGTTCCTTTAACTCCCTGCTGACCGCCTATCTCGGCGGGGTTAAACGGATCTACAGCTACAAGCAAAAGGGAAGAGGTTTTTTTTTTACAGACGGCCCCACCCACCCCAAGGCCGTCAAGGGAAGTCCGCCGGTTTCCACCACCGCGCATTACCTGAACCTGGCGAAATGGTTGGGTCTTAAAATGCCGGCCTCCCTGCGTCCCGAGCTTTTCATCACAAAACCGGAAATGGCCTTTGCGGAAAAAAAGCTTGAAGAATACGGCGTCGGCGGAAATGAGATGGTCATCGGGCTCAACCCCGGCGCCCGGTTCGGTTCTTCAAAGTGCTGGCTGCCCGAATACTTTGCCAGGCTGGCGGAGATGCTGCAGGGTAAACTGAACTGCCGAATCCTGATATTTGCAGGACCGGGCGAAGGTGAGATCGCCGCAGAGATTCAAAACAGATCCAGGGCCGACATCGTCAATACCTTTGACGACCGGATCAACCTCGCCCAGCTAAAACCCATGATTCAACGGTGCGACCTCTTGATCACCAACGACACCGGGCCGAGGCATTATGCGGTGGCCTTCGGCGTGCCGGTGGTGGTAATCATGGGACCCACGGACCCGGCCTATACCAACGATCATCTGGAAAAAACCATCGTGATTCGCAAGGAGCTGGACTGTTCCCCCTGCCACCTGGAAACCTGTCCCAGAAACCATGAATGCATGAAAACCATCACGCCTG
>CAZFWD010000318.1:0-15819 GCA_964522535.1 uncultured Desulfonema sp. | reverse complement strand
TGGGGGTCAAAATGGTTTTTCAACACGCGCAGCACCTCCATCTGCTCCCTTCCCAGGTGGGGTTCCATCAACCGACTAAACAGCTTTCAATTTTTAACGCATTCCATACAAACCGCTTTTCTCCCCGAAAGCCTCAATCTCGCTCACAGTGGCCTTCCAAGGAACTTATATTTTTTCAGTTTAAAAAATGAACAAATTTACCACAGAGAGCACAAAGGACACAGAGAAATAATATTTTTTTCTCTGTGCGCTCTGTGGTAAAAAATTTTTAAAACCCCGATAAGTTACTTTCTGCAAAAATACCGCAAAGCGGAATAAACCGCTTTTTACGATTTCATCAGACCGGAAGATTGCCAAATTCCCCAAGCCCTTTTGCCATCCGCCGGTTGGCCCAGCTCGTGAAGCGAAAATCCTCAAGAAAGCCGCAGTGGCCGCCGTATCGAGTGGTTTCGATGCCAAGGGTTTTCGGGGTTGCCAGCCTTTTTAAGTCTTTTGCCGGAACTACCGGATCATCCAGGCTTGAGATGATGACAGACGGGATTTCCAGCCTTTTTAAAACATCCCCGATAATGGCGTACCCGTTCAGGTAGGCGCTGATGTCCGGAAACCCGGTATATTCATGGACAAAATACTCGGTTAAGGCCCGGACGCTTTTGTATCGTAAAACCCGCTTGATATCTATCAGGTGGGGGAACGCCTGGTGCTTGATTTTAAGGGAGCGATGCCATTTTTTCATAAAATAGGCCTGGTAGAGGGCAGGTCCAGTCTCCATGGCGGTCAGGGTGCTTTCCGGGTTTAGAACCGGGCAGACCGCCACCACACCGTCTAGGCGGATGCCCGCGTTAGGCGCCAGCACCGCCACCCGCAGGGCAAAATTGCCGCCCAGGGAAAACCCGCCCAGAAACAGCCGCCGGTGGGGAAAAACCTCCTGAATGCGTTTGACCGCGCCCACCACCTCGTTGATCCGGCAGGAATGAAAAATCCCTGAATTTAAGTGATGGGTTTTGCCGTGATCCCGAAGGTTCAGCCGGAACAGGTCAAACCCCCTGTTCCAAAGGTATCCGGCGGCAGAGACCAGGTAGGACGAATCCGCGCTCCCCTCCCACCCGTGAATCAGGATGCAGAGTCCGGATTCTCCCGGGTTGGGGCTTGCGTAATACCCCTGTAACCTCACCCCTTCGCCGCAGTCCAAGATATGGGATTGGGAGGCGTTAAGCATTTCCCGAGCGCGCCGCAAGGCCAGCACCCGGCGCAGACCGGTGCTGCTTAGAATCGTCTGAACATGCCTGTTTTTAAGCAGGGCCGGGGGGTGAAACGCATCCATGTTTTTGAAGCTTTGGGAACCGTATTTTAGATTTGGAATCCACTCAAAAAATCAAAATCGTTTCGGTAGGTCGGTTTCTAAAGCCGACAAAAATTTTCTTCATTTTCGGTGAGATTTTTTTAAAGGAAGTGAGGCAGGGCTTCGCAAAACCGTCCCCTCCAGTTAGAACCGGTATTTCACACCGGCACCGATGATGTTGGATCCCCTTTTGACGCCGTTGTATAAGCCGCGCACCCCGGAACGGTGGTGGATGCGGGCCACAAAGCTCCAGTGCTTCTGTTGCGGCGGGGCGAGTTCCAGCTCGTACATCATGTAGTTGAGCCATTTCGAGGTTTTGTCGGGAGACCTTTCCCGGGAGATTTCCGGGACCGAAGAGGCATAGGAAACCCCTTCGCCGACGGCGAAGCTGGTCCGAACAACATGGTTCCAGGGAAACCTCAGCCAGCGCAGCGCCAGCAACAGGTTGCATTCAAAATGATCCTGTTTGTTAAAATGCTGGGCCACCTGGCCTTCGACCTCCAGCGCCACCCGATCCTGCCACCACCGAATCAGCTCCCGGCTGCAGGCCACGTCCAGCATATAGGCGTCGTTGAACTCAGGGTGCAGGCCGGAAATGTCCCCGATGCCTCCGTCGGTGCCGACGCCGGCATAGACCGTCAGCGCCCATTTCCCGACCGGGGGGTCAACGCATTTTTCATTATCCGCCTGCTTCGTGCCGTTCGCCAGAACAAAAAACGGCCATGCGATAATGGCCACCCAAAGCCCCACTGCAACGAGGATCCTACCCATCTGCTGGTTTCCTTTTGTTTTCGGTTTATGGGAGGTCAATCCCTGTTTATGAATTCTGTTTAAAGGGTCGACGATTCATTAGCACAGGTTTTTTTCGAAGGCAAGGAAAGAACCGCTGAAAAGATTTTTGAAAAAACGGGGAGTGCAGGGCTGCGGGCCTTCTCCGCAGGAAATGGGATAACGGGCCGGTCCTCGATGAACAAGCGTTGAAACGGTCTATAAGCCTTCGGGTGTTTTCATTAACGCCCTAAGAAGGCAGATCGGTCTGGGAAACAGAAAAGGGGTTTTCTGCCGGTAGGCGCGGTATGCTTCACCGAATTTTTCCACCAGTTCCTTCTCCTCCACCCGGATCAGAAATACAAAAACCCAGACCCATTGACTGATGGTTATGATCAGAAAAGAGGCCGGATGTCCGATGAACAGCCCCAGGGAGGTCATAAAAATACCGACGCCCAAATGGTGCGGATGCCTGACACATTGATAGATATCTTCGGTGATCAGCCGAGTGGTCCCGCCCCATTCAGCGGGAGCGCCCAGAATTTTAAGCAGTTTTCCTGTTCTTTTGAGTGGAAAGTGGGCCAATACCATGCCGATAAGGCCTGCCAGGCGCAGCCCAAGCGGAAAGGCTTTAGTCTGTAGAACCAGATCCGTGCCTATTCCCAGAGCAATCGATATGCCTGCCAGGATCAGCCACATGATAAGCCGTCTGCGACATACGGACATTTTTTCTATCCTTATTTTCATTGGGTTCTTATAATAAAAGAAATTTGTTCCGGATTCAAACGGATTTTAACCCTGCAATTTCTGGTTGATCATCAGGCGAAAATTTGGTTTATATAATTTTTATCATTATTCGCTTTAAATTCGGTGAAAGAAAATAACCAGGCTGGAGGAACAGGCGTGTTGGCTCATGTCCGCGGCATCCTTATCCTGTTATCTTACATCAGCTTCACAACCGCCATTTTTTTGCTGTTTGTGATCATCACGCTGTTTAAGCTCCTGATCCCCCATCCCAAGGCAAGGGCGTTCGCGGTCCGAATACTGGATATTCTCAGCAGCCGCTGCTGGGTCTTCTGCGCTAATCTTACCCACCGGATTTTGGCAAATTTGGAGTGGATCATCACCGGGGATACCGGGTTTAAAACCGATAAATGGTCGGTCATCCTGTTAAACCATCAGACCTGGGTGGATATCCTGGTACTGATCAAGGTGTTTTACGGCAGGATCCCACCCTATAAGTTTTTTATCAAGAAACAGCTGCTCTGGCTGCCCCTTATGGGTCCCTGCCTGTGGGCGCTGGATTACCCTATTATGAAGCGCTATTCTAAAGAGTTTCTTGAAAAGAATCCGCAGCTGAAAGGAAGAGACTTAGAGACCACCCGCGCGGCCTGTGAAAAATACCGGTATTTGCCGGTCACTATCATCAATTTTCCTGAAGGCACCCGGTTTACGCCGGAAAAGCATCGAAAGCAGGGCTCCGCCTACCGGCATCTCTTGACCCCCCGGGCCGGGGGTACCTCCATGGTGTTTTATGCCATGGGGGATCTTCTGGAAAATATCATAGACGTCACGATTATATATCCGGAAGGGGCGCCGGGGTTATGGGCCTTTTTCTGCGGCCGCTCCCGTCGGATCGTGGTGAATATTCGGGCGATGAAAATGGAGCCCAGGCTCTCCGGCAATTATTCTTCGGACCCGGACTACAGGCAGGAATTTCAGCAGTGGTTAAACCGTCTATGGGCGGAAAAAGACGCTCTCATCGAGCAACGCCTGAAGACGGGTTGAAGAAGCGAAATTTTGATGCCGGCATGCCTTCGTCTTTACCCTCCTTTTTTTATTTCAAGATCCATTGATGAACCAGTGCCGCGGCCGTCCATGCGCTAAAGCTTGCCGCAAGCACAACCGGCAGGGAGAGCTGTTTTTTGAAGCAGAGAAACGCCACCAGGAAAAAAAGAAAGGTGGGCAAAAGCCCCCAGAACGCGCCTTGGCTAAACCGTTGCATGATGGCGGGATCGCCTTTGTTTTCAAGATGAATCCAGATGAGCACCAGGGCGCCGGTAAGCGGCATGACGCCGATAAGCCCGGCGGTGACCGGAAGCTTTTTTCCCAGGGCCGTGGCGCCGAGAATGATCGCTAAGCTGATCACGGTTTTGATCAGGATTTGCATTTTATTTATTCCCTTTTTGTGTCATTCGCAAATCAGGGTCCGGGTCAAGGGCCGCCGGTACTGGGCCTGGCCGACGCCTTCAGCTTTGGTTTTTTGATTTTATGCCATGGAAAGAAATAGACCGCGTAGACAACCGCAAATATCGGAAAAGAATCGACCTGAATCAGAGCGTGGCTTATGGCGAAGAAGAAAATGAGCAGGTGCATGCGCACAACATTGATATAGGGGCGGGCCATGGCCTCTCCCAACGGGTGGGTTTTTCCGCCCGGCTTTTCCTTTGTTCGGCCGACGGGATAATCCTTTAAGGCGGTGTTTGCGGCCGCTGCTTGAATCAGGGGAAGAAACACATGGCGTCTTTCCGCGATGATTGCGGGAATCAGAAAAAGACCATAGGGTTTCATGAGGTGTTGAAATACCAGGGCCCAGAGAAGCGGCGGATTCATGAAGGCCTCGCCGAAACCCTGCTTCGGCATCCCTTCGACCGGAAAGAAGTGCCCCAGGAACACGGAATGCCCCGCATGAAACCCGCAGAAATGAAGGGAGAAAAAAGAGAGCAGAAAGAGCCCCATGGGAATTCCCATCAGAACCGCCGGCAGGCGATGCGCTTTCTTGAAATCTTTATGCCGGATCGCAGCGATTCCGGTATAGGCGCCCGCGCCGATGGCCGAGAGTATCGTAAGGTATCCCAGGACCAGGCTGCAGAGCCAGAGGCTCCAGACCAGATCCGTTGTCGTCCATTTCAGAAACCAGGCCAGACCCAGCCCCATTCCAAAGGCGACAATATCCGGCAGATAAGAGAGAGGAGGGGCGGCCATTCTACTTCAGCTTCTTGATTTCCTCCTCCACCTCTTCCGCGCCTTCCGCATAGAATTTTTCTTCATCCGGCGCCAGTTCGCGGAGCAGCCGAAGAAACTCTCCCGCGTGAACCCTTTCTTCGTCGGCGATGTCGTGAAGCACCTCTATGGCCAACTTGTTGTCTGTGGATTCGGCAAGCTGCATATAGAGTTGAACCGCTTCATACTCCGCGGCGACCATGAAACGGATGGCGCGAATAAGTTCCTGGTCGGTGAGTTTGCGATCATTTGCGCACCCTGAAAAAGGTGATCCGAATTCCGGCATGTTGGCCCTCCTTTTTTTGGTTTGACTGTTATTCTCTATTTCAATCCGGCTTTCCGAAAGCCGCGATTTAATGTCGGTCTAAATGAACCGGTCAGGGGTTGCCGCCGTCGCCTTCCAGGGGAAAGACCATTTTTCCGCTGGAGCTGATGTCATAGCCGTCTAAGGAATCGGCGATCTGTTTAAACGGCGTGTCCTGAAGCAGGCCCAGGAAAAGCTGAACCCCCTTGTCGAAAAAGCGTTCCTTGGCGATTAAAAGATCATACCGTTCCCATCTTAGGGGAATAAAACCCAGCCCCAGCAGGCTGGCCACCACTCTTATTCCGGGTCCGGCATCCGCCTTGCCGGATAGGATCTCCAGCCCCACCTCCATGTGGCTGTTGACCTCATGGGGGTAGCCCTTGATTTTTTGGGTATCAATCCCCGCCTTTTTGAGCTCCTGGTCAAACAAAAGCCGCGTTCCGGTGCCGATGGAGCGGTTGACGATTTGAATTTCGGGTTTTTTGATGTCCTCAAAGCTTTTGATTTTTTCCGGAACCCTTTTTCGAATCAGCAGCCCCTGCTCCCGCCGGCAGAAGTTGACGATGACCGGTTTTTTGTTGAATTCTTGGTTGACCACCTCAAAGTTGTAATCGTCGCTGTTTTCCTGAAGCAGGTGGGAGGTGGCCATGTGGCACATGTTCCGGCGCAGCGCCCGCAGGCCGCCCATGCTTCCCATGTTTCCGAAAACCGCCATGTTTCCCCCAAAGCTTTTGTTAAACAGCGAAACCGTTCTTTCGAGCAGCAGGTCGTTGCTGCCGGCGATGATCAGCAGGCCTTCATAGGGGGGCAGCTGATAGGTGGCGCCGGGGTAGTTTAAGGTGTTGGTTTCCACCCATTGTTCCAGCAGGTGAATCGGAAACATCCATTTTCCGGTGACCTTGGAGGCCGGTAGGCCTTTTTCCGCCACCAGGGTGTAGACCATTTTTTCGTTGATGCCGAGGTATTCCGCCACGTCGCGGGTTGAGAGCAGCTTTTTCATGGTGTTACGCCATCGGTTGTGAATTGTGTTTGAAAATGGATTGGGTGCCGTCTTTGAGTTTTTTCAAATATTTTGTGTTTCAGCATGAAGCTTGAGTCCCAGAGCCCGCACCACTTTAAGTACTGTGGCGAACTCCGGATTGCCCTCAGGTGAAAGGGCTTTATACAGGCTTTCGCGCCCCAGGCCTGTGTCACGGGCGATTTGAGACATGCCGCGGGCGCGCGCAATCACGCCCAGGGCTTGGACCACCACGGCAGGTTCGCCATCCTCCAGCGCTGCTTCAAGGTAGGCGGCCATATCCTCTGTGGTTTCCAGGTATTCTGCGGCGTCATAAGGTCTGGTTTTGGTTTTTGTCATGATACCTCCTATAGATCACGCACCAGTCTTAAGGCTGTCTTTATATCGCGATCCTGTGTGCCCTTATCCCCTCCTGCAAGCAAGACAGTCAGATTTTGATTTTTTTGAGTGAGATAGATGCGATACCCCGGCCCGTAATCGATCCGTAATTCCGATACGCCTTTGCCGACTGATTTGATGTCACCGACCAGGCCGAGCTGCAATCGATCAATCCGGATTTGAATACGCGCCCGGGCCTGACGATCCCGTAATTTGTGCAGCCATTTTGAAAATACATCAGTCTGGCGGATTTCAATCATGGTTATCTGTATCCCATAGAATACAAAATGTCAAGCAAGAAAAATCAGACTTTGATTGCCCTTGCCTGAGCATTCCGTGGCGTGGTATATTTTTTTTACAACGACGGGCAAGACAAAGAGCGACAATTCCCAATGACCGCAATTTAGACGGCTCCATCATGAATGAGAAAAAGGACAAAAACGACCGGATTGGAAAGCTGATCGGGTTTTTCAAGTCCATGAAGGCCGGAAGGCCGGCAAGCAAGGAGCCGGACTACTCCTCCTGGAACCAGACCGAGGAGGAATACCAGAAGCAACAGGCTGAATGGCTGGCCGAGGTTGAAAAAAGAAAAAAGAAAAAGGCCGCAAAGAATAAACCATGCAGGTCAAACCGGTGATCGATTATATTGTGGGCTGGCTGGAGACCTACTGCCGCGATGCCAAGAGGGAAGGTTTTGTGGTGGGGGTTTCGGGCGGCATTGATTCCGCGGTGACCTCCACCCTCTGCGCCAAAACCAAAAGAGCCGTGCTGGCGTTAAACCTGCCGATTTATCAGGACAGCCGCCAGGTGTCGCTTGCAGATTCACATATCCTGTGGCTGGAAAAGCGGTTTCCCAACGTCAAAGGGGTTTGCGTGGATCTGACCTCCGTGTTTCAGTCCATTGAGAAAACCCTGCCTGCCGGGGTCCAGGACGGCCTGACCATGGCTAACACCCGCTCCAGGCTGCGGATGCTGACCCTTTATGCCTTTGCCGGGCATCATCGCATGCTGGTGGCTGGCACAGGCAACCGGGTGGAGGACTTCGGGGTCGGTTTTTTCACCAAGTACGGGGACGGCGGGGTTGATCTTTCCCCCATCGCGGATCTCATGAAATCCGAGGTCTATGAGATCGCAAGCAGCCTGGGCATCCTTGAAGCGGTGCTGCATGCCTTGCCCACGGACGGGCTGTGGATAGACAACCGAAGCGATGAGCAGCAGATCGGCGCAAGCTATGATGAGCTGGAATGGGCCATGCGGTTTGACGAGGGCTTGCGGGATGAAGCCGACCTGAGCAGCCGTGAAAAAGAGGTGCTCGCCATATACCGGCGGTATCGACAGGCCAACCGCCATAAGATGCTGCCCATACCCACGGCAATCATTCCAAAAGGGCTTAAATAATTAAGGTGGAAGGTAGAAGGGGGAAGGCGCGGGACATCAGCGGAAAGCTGGGCATTGCCTATTATCATGGCCTTGAACTGGAGCTTCTGGAGCCGACAAAGGGCTCGGATTTTTATCGGGACTGCCTTGACCCATCGGGCGGCATCGTGATTCAGCACCTGGGGTTTCTGGTCAAGGACGTGGACGACTGGGCCAACCGGCTGAAAAAGGCCGGGTCCCCGGTCTGGGTGCGCGGCAGGCTTCAGACCGGGCCGATGAAAGCGGAGTTCGCCTACATGGACACGGTGGACGCCTGCGGCCTTGTCATCGAGTTCATCTCCTGGCGGTTTCTCGGCTGGCCCATGAAGCCACCCGCCGGTATGTTTCGCACGGTGGGCCGGCTTGAGAAATGGACCGGAAAAAGGTGCGTTCCGTTGTAGAGTGACGCATTGGTAAAAAGTCCGCTGTGAGTGAGATTGAGGCTTTGAGGAGAAAAGCGATTTGTGTTGAATGCGTTAAAAATTGCAAGCTGTTTGAGGTGCTTGCGCCGAGTTCTTGCAATTTAGCATTCAATGCAAACCGCGCCCCGAAAGCCTCACGAAGCGAACAGTTGGGCTTTTTGCTATCCCATCATGGAGTGATAGTTTGCCTGTTTTAGGCTTTCTCTTTTGCCTTGCGCTGTTTTCGGGCTTCCAGCAGCATTTCGACAACCGCTCTATGCTCCGGGCTCTGAAGCATAATCGCCTGATGAGCCGCCTCCCAGTCCAGGACTTCTTTTAAGCTGTGGTCAAAGCTGGTCTCAAGCCCCTGTTTGATCAGGGCCAGGGCCCTTAAGGATTTCTGGGCAAGTTTTTCGGCAAGCGCCGTGACCTCTCTGTCAAGCGCCTCAGGCGGCACGGATTTATAGATCAGGCCCAGGCCGGCGGCTGTTTTTCCGTCTATCTCCTCTCCCAGAAACCCGATCTGCCTTGCCTTGACAAGCCCCACCAGCCGGGGCAGCAGGTATGTTCCGCCGGTGTCTAAAATGACCCCGATGTGAATGAAGTTTTCACAGAACCTTGCGTCATCGGCCGCCACCACGAAGTCTGCGGCCAGCGCCAGGTTGGATCCTCCGCCGTATGCCGCGCCTCGCAGCTTGGCGATCACGGGCTGGGGAATCTCCCTGAGCCTGCGGACCAGGCGGGAGAGCATCCGCAGCCCCTCCAGCCATTCAGGCGCGGAATGATTCTCCTCAAACAGCGAAAAATCCGAGCCTGTGGAAAAGTGGTTCCCGGCCCCCTGAAGAATAACGACATGGACCTCCGGATTGGAAGCGAGCTGCTCAAAGGCGTCCATCAGCCCGAGTACGATGTCTTGGTTCATGGCGTTCATCACCCGCGGCCGGTTCAGGGTGAGGGTGCAGACCCTGTTTTTCACGTCCATCAAAACTGCCTTTTCGGACATTTTTTTAAACCTCCTATCACTATTGTTTGGCGGATATTTTATGGTTCATTAAGAAAAAGTCGGCTGTGAGCGAGATTGAGGTTTTCGGGGAAATAAGCGGTTTGTGTTGAATGCGTTAAAAATTGCAAGCTGTTTGAGGCGCCTGCGCCGAGTTCTTGCAATTTAGCATTCAATGCAAACCGCTCCCCGAAAGGCTCACGAAGCGAAAAGCTCGACTTTTTCCAATTCCATAATTTTATTTGACCATCTTGTTTTTACGAAACCATTCAATCGCTTCCTTAAGGGATTCCTCCACGGGCCTGAACTCAAGCCCCAGCTCCTTTCTGGCCTTGCGGTTGTCAAAAAACAGGTAATTGGATGCATAGCGGATTTCCACCGGCGTGGAAAGAGGCGGTTTTTTGCTCACCCAGTCCGACCACATGGACAGGGCGAAGGTTCCGCCCTTGAGCATCACGGAGGGGACCTTCGGCAGAAACGGCTTTTTTTGGCCGCTCGCCTTATAGACCATGTCCATGAACTCGGAGATGGTCACGTTTTTGTTTCCCAGAATATAGCGCTGGCCGGTTTTTCCGCGCTTTGCGGCCAGGATATGCCCCAATGACACGTCCCGCACATCCACGATGTTGATGCCGCCATCAAAGGTCGTCCGGTTGAGGCCGGACAGGATGTCTAAAATCATCTTGCCGGTGGGGGTGGGCCCGATATCATTGGCGCCGAAGGGAAAGGCCGGGTTGACCACCACCAGGTCGAGCCCCCGCTCGGCAAACCCGAGGGCCTCCTGCTGGGAAAGATACTTGGTCAGCACATAGTGGCTTCCCAGGTCGTACTGGTTGAAGGGGGTGTCTTCGTTGCTGAGTTTTTTTCCCGGCGCCACCCCGATGGCCGAGATGGAGCTGGTAAACACCACTCGCTTGACGTGATTGGAGTTAAACGCCTCCCACAAAAGGTTTCGGCTGCCCTGAATGTTGACTTCATAAATTCGCTTCCAGTCCTTCATCCAGATGGCGTAAATGGCGGCCAGATGAAAGATAGTATCCACCCCCTTGATCGCCTTTTTGACCTTTCCGATGTCCAGGATATCCCCTTCCATCATTTCCACATCAAGCCCCTTGAGGTTGGCGGTGTTTTCGCCGGGGCGGATCAGGGCCCGAACCGCGACGTTTTCTTCAAGAAGCTGTTGCACCACATGGGATCCGATAAAACCGGCCGCGCCGGTCACCAGCGCTTTCTTCATTCTCTTTTTCTCCTCGGCTGTGCTATGGTTATTTTGATGATGTTGATCTATACCACAGGGACGCGCCCAATGCCAGGGGTTGTTCCATTATTTTCGAGGAGGAAAAAAGCTTCCGGGCGTAAAGGCAAGCCATGAAAATAGAGATTCTCGGCACCGAGTCCCTCGGGGTGCGGGGGCTGTGCACCCGGATCACGGCTAAAGACCGGGAGGTCGTCATTGATCCGGGTCTGGCCCTTGGGTTCTTGCGCGGCGGAAGGCTGCCTCATCCCCTGCAGGTTTACCGGGGGATTCAGGTCCGCGAACGGATCGTCGAAGCCTTAAGCCGGGCCACCGACGTGGTCATCAGCCATTACCACGGGGATCATCTGCCGCTGGTTGAGGCCAATCCTTATCAGCTTTCCATGGACCTTGTTCCGGCATCCTGCAGAAACGCCCGGTTCTGGTGCAAGCCCATAGACGATCCCCCAAATGATCCCACGGACAAGACCTCTAGGCGTTATGACGATTTTTGCAGAGCGCTGGAAAAGCGCCTGCCCTTTGGACTGCCGGATCATTTAAGCGGCATGGCCTTTTCGCCTCCCCAGCCCCACGGCGTAAAGGGCGGAGGCCTGGGCAGCGTCATGATGACGAGAATCGCGGAAGGAGGCCAGGTCTTTGTTCACGCCTCGGACCTTCAGCTGCTGGATGCCGAAGCCGTGTCTGCGGTCATCGACTGGTCCCCGGACACGGTGCTGGTTTCAGGGCCGCCGGTTTATTTAAAACACCTCACACCGGCCCAGCTCCAGGCGGCATGGAACAATGCCTTAACCCTTGCCCAGAATGTGCGGACCGTCATCATCGATCACCATCTATTGAGAAGCAAAAAGGGCTTTGAGTGGCTGGCGGATCTTTCCTGCGCCTCGGGCCGGCGCATCCTCTGCGCGGCCGATTACATGGGCCTTGATCGGCTTCCCTTAGAATCCATGCGGGATGAGCTGTATCAGGAGTTTCCGGTGCCGGATGGCTGGCATGAGGCCTATGCCGCCGGAAAAATTGATATTTCCGTCTATCGGCCGCTGTTTGAAGCGTTTTTTAACAAAATTACGCGATCACCCCGGCCTGCCGGGCGCTTTCGATAAATTCCGGCTCCTTCCAGGTTTTCGCGACGCCGAAATCCTCCGCAATGACATTGGCGCCGATATACCCGCCGCCGCCGAGGATCATGCCGCCGGGGTAGGTGCTGGCGCCGCAGACATACAGCCCGTCGATGGGGGTATACACCTGGGAGCAGCGCTCATTGGGCCTGAAGTATCCCATCTGCAACGGGGTATAATCCCCGTGCTTAAAGGACCCCTTCACCATGTTTTTGATCTTTTTTTCGATATAGCTCGGCGGATAGGAAAGGGTAAACAGCGGGTCCAGGTTGGGGGCCCAGGCCTTCCAGGACTTGATGCAGGCGGCCGCGTAATCCTTTTGAATCGCCTCCCAGTCCGCGTCAAACGGGGCCAGGCACTCCCATCGGCCGGTGTGATGCCCTTTAAAGGCGGAGATGGGGTCGAACAGGGAGGTGCAGGTGGCGTGTCCGATGGGGTTTTCCGATAGCCTGCCGTTTTCCAGCTCTTCGATATGATCCAGAAGCTGCGGCGTGGAGGAAAGCCCCAAAAAGCTGATCATGGCTTTTTGAACGTCATGCTGCGCATCCGCTGACCGGTACTGCGGCGCCTGCTTAAGCGCCGCGTGAACCCCGAAGAACGTAATTTTTTCCCACTGCCACTGGTCCGCCCGTTTCACCAGGTCCGCCGGAATCCCTTCCCCGCTGAAAAACGAAAGAAAGGTCTGTTTCGGGTCCACGGTGGAAACCACCGCCTTGGCGTTGATTTCGGTCCCGTCCTCAAGCACCACGCCGTTGGCCCTTTTGTCGGAAAGCCGGATTTGAACGACCTCCGCCGTGTCCCGAATCTCTCCGCCCGCCGCGACGACGGTTTTATGCAGCGCGGAGGAGAGCCGGTGGGATCCCCCAAGGCAAAGGGCCGCGCGGGTCATGCGGTAGACATAAAGAGGGAAGAGGTATCCGATGGCCTCAAGCGGCGAAAGCCCCCACATGGCAAACAGATTGAGGATGCAGGCCTTGACCGGGTCCTCGAATTCATAGGATTCAAGGATTTCAAGCGCCGTGAGCTCGGCCACGGCATTGAACCGTCTGCCGATCTCTCCGGCGGAGGCCGACAACTGCCGCACCAGATCAAGGGCCGGGACAGCCGGCACATAGGTCAGCGGTATCAGGATTTTTTCGGAAAACGCCTTGAAATCCGAATACATTCTCAAATACGCATCCCCCTGTTTTTGGGAAAAGGCGCTTGTCAGGTACTGGGCGGTTTTCTGCGGATCGCGATACAGGATCACCGGCGGAAACTCATTTGCGAGGCTGGCAATCTGCACCTCCGGAAAGAGATATCGCACCCCTTTTTGGGACAGCGCAAAATCCTGGTAGCAGGGCATGACATCGGCCATGAGATGATAGATGGCGTGCATGTTGAATTTAAAGCCGGAAAACTCAAGGGTGTCCAGGCCGCCACCGGTCTCATGGCGGCGCTCCAGCAGCACCACCTTTAAACCGGCCTGAGCCAGATAGGCGCTTAGGATCAGCCCGTTATGACCGGCGCCGATGACAGCGACATCATAGGATGAATCGTTCATGATGCCTCCTCCTTTACTCCGAGGTTTAAGGGAATGCTTAAGGCGTTGTCCAGATACCAGGCAAACGCCTTGTTCTGCCACCAGGATTGTTCCCGCGCCCCCATATCCTGCGCCACCTCGCAGGCGGTCATATACCCTGAAGACAAAAGGGTGTTTCCGAACACATGCACGGAGTTCGAAAGGTGCAGGTCTTCAATAAAGGTGCGGGACCCGCCGCTGACAATCACCCCGGGAACCGGCCGGTTTTCATAGAACTGTTCCGGAATCATGCTTCCGCCGTTCCAGGAGCCCATGATGGCCGAAGGGTTGTTCCGGTACTGATCCAGGGCCGAGTAGATGATGCGCTCCTTGACCAGGTGCTTGAATCCGGGCGCGTAAATCTCCCATGCCCGGTCGATTTCATCGGCCAGTTCGAATTTGAGGGTGTCCCAGGATTCAAACCCGGAAAGGGAGCGGCCTTTCCAGAATTTCGGGTCCGGGGGCACGTCGAGCCAGGTATTGACCACGTGGCAGCCGGACGGCGCCTGGGTGGGATCCGCAAGGGTTGGCACAAACCAGTTGACGATCATTTCGCCATGAATGCGGCGGTTTTCAATGCTCTCCATGATGCCGGCCATGGCCGCGCTGTCCTTGCCGCCGAAATACCCCATGAAGGTTCTCTGAATCCCGTCGTCAAAATCAGCCGAGGCGAACCGCGGCGCATCACTTAAGGCGTAGTTGACCACAAACACGTGCTGGGTGTCATAGCGAAATGCCTTGATCCGCGCCGCCAGGTCCGACGGAATGTGCGCCTCGCCCACCAGGTCGATAAAGGTGGGCACCACGGTAAGGTTGCTGATGATTTTTTTTGCGGTAATGGTTTCATTCGCATAGACGGCCTCGTCCGCGAGAACCACCCCGGCGGCCCGGCCGTTTTCCACGATGATTTTTTTGACCGGACAGCAGGGCAGGATGGTGACCCCGTGGTGAACGGCCGCCTTTACCAGGGCATGGGTCAGGCCGTGGGAGCCGCCCTTGCTTGTATGCACCGGAAAAAGGGTTCCCACCAGGCTGCCGATGGCGGTGGCACCCAGCGCGCCGATTCGCGGCTGGTTGGGGGGAAACCCCGCAAGCCAGGAAAGCGCCTGAAAGGTGGTCTTGATTTTTTCGGACCGGTAAATCAGGTCCAGGGTTTGAAACCCGTCCATGCGAATGATTTCGTCAAACCGCGCGCTCACGCCGATGCTTTGCAGGAATTCATCGAAGATGCCGCCCAGGGCCTTTTCCTTTTGAAGCTCCGGCGCCGTGTAGATCCAGGTGTGCATGGCGTCGGTCAGGTCATCCATTCGCGGAAAGATGAACTCCAGCCCCTTTTCCAGCAGGTCGGTATCAAATTCGGAGACCTTTCGCCAGTGCTCCACGGTGTCGTAGGGGTTTAAGCCGACCAGCACATTGGTGCCGTCCGCAAACGCCTTGCCGAAGGCAAACTCCGTGGCCCGCCATTCCAGTCCGAACGCCTCCAGGTCCAGATCCATCATGGCCGGGCTCATGGCGCTGATCAGCCAGGTGGCGTGAAGGTTGTGCAGGTACCCCGGTATTCCGGGTTCCGTGGTGTCGCAGTGGGTGCCGCACTGACCCCGCGCCTCCAGCACCGCGGTCTTGAGACCGGCTTTGGCCAGATAGGCGGCGCAGACCAGGCCGTTGATGCCCCCGCCCACAATGATCACATCATAATCCGACATGCGCGTGTCCCCCTTTGATAAAACGGTTTCGGGTTTTTACCTTCTCAGTTTTCTAAACGATTTAATCGTTTAAGCGGCCTTCTGCCGTAAAAGACCTGTTCATAGGCGGCGTTGACCTTTTCCTCGAGGTTTTCGGTTTCCGGGGTGGAGTATTTTCGCCGCTCAAAAAGGTATTTCACGTACCGGTGTAAATTTTTTGCAATCAGCCGGATCATGGCCGGATTAAAAAACATTTTCATCAGGCCCGGCACATCCTCGGGTTCTAGAGTGATGCGAAACTCCCAGGTCACCGGGTCCTGCATGCTGCCGATGATGTAGACCCTTTCCTGATGAAGGTCTTGCAGGGTTGTGTAAAACCGAAAATCCATGTTCACCTCGGTTTTTCCGAGGCCCCGTGACCAGAGCTTCATATCTCCCCCCTTTCGGATGGCTTCGTAAAAAGCGGCTTATTCAGCTTTGCGGTATTTTTGCAGAAAGTAACTTATCGGGTTTTTAGAAATTTTTTACCACAGAGCGCACAGAGAAAAAAATATTATTTCTCTGTGTCCTTTGTGC
>CAZFWD010000317.1:0-5085 GCA_964522535.1 uncultured Desulfonema sp. | reverse complement strand
TTTATGGTGATCAAGTGTGCGGCCGGTTCCCTGGAATCCCGGCAGCGGGAGGTTCTGGCCGCGGCCCGAATTTGTGATCCCTTTCTGATCCCCTATGCGGCGGCCTCGGACGGAAAAACCGCGGTGGTGTACGACACCCCGTCCGGACAGAAGATCGGCGAGGGCCTGGATGCCATTCCGACTCACCTTCAGGCGAAAAAAATCCTAAGCGAAAAACCGCCCATCGCCATTTCGAATAACCGGCGCGAAAAGGAAAAAATGATTTTCAGATCCTATGACAGCATGAACGTCAATGTCCTTCGAAAAAGCGACGAATAGATGGACACGCAGGATACTCAAAAGAGCGCCCTTGAACTGATCAATGCCATCTGTGCGGCGGTGAATAACATACGGCTGTATCCGCCCACAAGCTCCCTGATTCTGGTTTCTGTGGAGCGGATGCAGAATTTTTTGACCGGGCTGCTTCAGGAGGTGAATGCGATCGAATACGGCGAGGTTGAAAAGCGGCTGATCGTTTGCGGCGAAGCGCTTCCTGACCATTATCAAAAACGGATTCCCGTCGCCGCTTTTTTAAACCTGATGCAAACCTTTAAAATCCGCGGCATGTCGTTTGAAAAAGGGTTGACGGGAAGGGAGATCAGCAGCTTCATTCAGATTCTCGGCGGAGATCCCCAAGGGGTTTTTGAAGCCGGCGGCATGGAGCGGGTGTGCAGGGATCAAAGCATCACCCATATTAAAATCAATGAAAAGATATACGTCGAAAGGGATTCAGACCAGCGCATTGTTGCCGGCATGGAAATCCGGGACGAGGAGATCCTCAAGTATATCATGGGGGACCAGCCCATATCAGAACAGATGATTGAATCGCTTCGGTCGCTTGCCAAAGACCCGGCATGGGTATCTAGAGTGTTTCAGTCCGGGGTGAAGCATCTGGTGGAGGCGGCGAAAAAGGAAAAGCCGGAGGACGTATCCGAGATATTTGCCCGCATGATGAATGTGCTGGTCGATGTTTCCGATGCCGACAGGCAGGAGATTTCCTGCTATCTCATCAACGCTATTCCTGAAATGCCCGATAACGGGGTGTTAACGGTTTTGACCCAGGATTTGGACAAGGCGTTTGGCGACGGCTTCATTCGATTTTTTATCGAGTCCTTGGATGAGCACCGGTCCAAACGTCTTGTGGAACGGATTCACGCATTGGTGGGCAGGGCGGCCAAAGCGTCCGGCCCCAGGATTGTCGAAAACCGGCAGCGCATCGCCCTTGAGAAAAATATAAAGAAGGTTGAGATGGTGCTGCAGGCGGCCTCCGCCGGTCATGAGAACGAAGCGGGCCCTCCTTCTGAGGACCCCGCGGGTCGGCGCGCCGAGGAATTAAAATCCGCATTAAGCAGCATCCTGCAAAGCAGCATCCTCTCCCATGAACGGGTAATGCTCGACAGGATGTCTGAAGCCGTTGCATCCCTTTTGTCAAAGGAAAGGTATGCCGCCATTGTCGTCCTGTTTGATCAGATGGGGCGCATGCTCCTCAACAGGGACCCGGAAATACGGCGGGCCGCAGCCAGACTCATGTCCGATATCGATGAAAGGCTGAAGGCCGCCGGCCGCCTGGAGGAAAGGGTCGATCTGTCCCGAAGACTGATTGCGTGGATCGAAAATGAGACGGATGTTTCTTCGGAGTATGAGAAATTAACCGATCAGCTTGAGGACCTGTCCCGGACCCTGATTGAACGGGAGCGTGCCGGGGATGCGGAGCATATTCTGGCGGCCTATCACCGGATATATTCCGGTGGATGCCAAAAAAAAGAGGGATTTCGGGTTCTGGCGTCGAAACTGTTGCAAAATCTGGCGACGGACGATATACTGAACACTCTCATAAAACGGACCCGTTCGGACGGGACAAAGCGGACCGAGACGGAAGAGGGATCTGTTTTGGTGATGCTGGGCGCCCTGGCGATTGATCGGCTTCTGGATCTTCTTCACGACAGCCATGACCGTACGGAGCGGCATTTTATCCTTCAGGCGATCAGCAGCATAGGCGCTCCGGCCGTGGCTTTAGTGGCTGAACGGCTCGGCCGGGAGGGGCCGTGGTTTTACATCCGCAATTTGACGCTGATGCTCGGGCGGATCGGAAACGCGTCACACCTGCCGGCGCTGGAGCCGCTCTTTAAGCACCGGGACCCCCGGGTTCAGCGGGAGGCCGTGTTCGCTGTTCAAAACATCGGGGGAGATGATGTGGCGCCCTTGCTGTTGAAGTATCTGCCCGTCGTTGATGACGACAACAAGGGGCTTATTATTTTTACCTTGGGACGGTTCAGGTATGCGCGGGCCCTGCCTAAAATGATCGAAATGCTGGAATCGAGGTCCGCGGGCAGAACAAAACGGGCCAAAAACGAAATCATGATCAAGCTGTGCGAGGCGATGGCGCGCATCGGCGCGCCGCAGGCCGCGCCGGTTCTCGAAAAGATCTCGCAGGCCAAGGGTTTTTTATCCATCACGGGATATGATTCGCCGGTAAGAGCCGCCGCGGCCAAGGCGTTGTCGGAAATACGGGGCGGTCAATGACCTCCGGGCCGACGGCAACAGGAGATGATTATGGGAAGCGATGATCGATCCAAACGGGAGGCATTGGTGGATGAGTACATCCGGCAGAAGGATACGGATGGCGCCTGCAGGCTTTTATTTGATTTGATCGTTGAATACGCCAGGGAAAAGGATTTTAAAAAAGCCGAAGCCCTGCATGAAAGGCTCTACGAGGTGGATCCCATGGCATTGACCGAAATCGTCCGTTCCGGCGAGATCATTGAGGAAGAAAAAACCCAGAGCCTGGACCGGGAGCACCTGGACATCTGGTCTGATCTCTACGGCGACTTGAGCACCTCGGAAGGAAACGCCCTGTATTATTCCATGAAGACGAAAATATTTGAAGCCGGGGAACCCATCATGGAGCAGGGGCGGCTGAACAGCCGCCTGTATTTTATCAACAAGGGGGAGGTCAAAGCGATTTATAACCAGGAGGGCAAGGAGGTCATCTTTCAAACCCTGGGCATGGGGGATGTCGTGGGCCAGGACCCTTTTTTTTCCGCTACGGTCTGCACGGTATCCATGATCGCTTTGGGTTCGGTAAAGGTCAACTACCTGGAGACGGACGTACTGAAAAAATGGAAGACCGATGCCCCGGCTCTCGAATCAAAGCTTTTTGATTATTGCATCAAGCATGATCGCATCAAAAAAGCGCTGGAGGCAAAAAAAATCGAGCGCAGGGCGGACCGGCGCGTTGCTGTTTCCGGAAAGGTGGTTTTTCAACTGCTGGATAAATCAGGAAAATCCCTGGGTCAGGGCAGGGGGGCGCTGATGGATATTTCCGCCGGCGGGCTGTCGTTTCTGATCAAAAGCTCCAAGAAGGAATCCATTCGCATGCTGCTGGGCCGCCGGGTTCAGGTCATCTTTGATCTGTGGCTGAAGAATCAGAACGTTCGAAAGATCGTGCAGGAAGCAAGCCTTATCGCGGCGCAGCCCCTTCTTTTTGATGAATATTCACTCCACGCGAAGTTTTCAATAAAATGGGCGCAGAAAATGATCGATGATATCGATACGGTCCGGCATGCGCCGCAATCAAAAGGACCGGATCGGGATTGACCCCGCCGCTTCGCAGGCGTTTTGTGTCACCGGGCGCCGGTCGTTGACGGCAGGCGGATTAACCGGTTTGATGCCGGTTTAATCATCCGCGTCGTTGTCAGGCGCATCCAGAGAATCGTCCGCATCCTCATCCACATCGGCGTTTTCGTCCTCTTCAAGCAGGTCGTCAATTTCAACCGAATCCTCCTCACTTTCCGCAGGCTTGTCTTCCCTTTTTTTCATAAAGGCGCTGTCGTCGAATTCGAGCTCACGGGTTTGACCCGGTTCGGAATTTTTCTGGCCGATTTCGATGACGGCATCGGCAATCCGGTCGATGTACTCCGCGATCGGGTACATGTTGGGCGTTCTGATGGCCGAAATGAGGGCTTTTTTTCCTTCCTTGACGGCCCTTTCAATCGTTTTTCCATCGTAGGCTTCTTCGCAGATCAGGGAAAACAGTTCCCTGTCCAGTTCGGCAAACTCTTGAATCGTCAGATAGCCTGTGTCATTATTTCTTGAAATCAGATACTTTTGTTTCATAATCTTTTCTCCTTGAAAAACAGGGCTGCGAAAAACCGGGCTGGCGGTTTCACCGTATTTTGTAAATACTCCATAATAAGTCTATTTAAATATAAGTCAAACACAATCATCGGGCGGATGAATAAGCATGGAAAATTCAAGTAAATATGGATGCCATGGGATAAAAAATAGTGTTGATCTTTAATTTTAAATTTTGCTAATTTATTTTTTTATGTGCAGGAGGGATGGCCGAGTGGTTGAAGGCGGCGGTCTTGAAAACCGTTGAGCGAAAGCTCCGTGGGTTCGAATCCTACTCCCTCCGCCATGGGGGAACGGAGAGATGGCCGAGCTGGCTGAAGGCGCTCGCCTGCTAAGCGAGTGTGTGGTGAAAGCTGCACCGAGGGTTCGAATCCCTCTCTCTCCGCCATACTCACAGGACAGGAGAAGAACGCCATGTACTTTGATCAACCGGGAAAAGACAATACCTTGCAAACCTTGGAATCGGCCTTTGAACGGGGGGCTGCGCTGGGATTAACCGAAGTCGTGGTGGCCTCCACCAAAGGCGATACCGCTTACAAGGCCCTGGAGATATTTAAGGGGTTTAAAATCGTATCGGTGACCTATCATTGCGGATTCAAAAAGCCCTTTGAAAAGGTGATGTCCGACCGGGTCAAAAAGGACCTTGAACGCAAAAACGTACAGGTTATTTCCGCCACCCACGCCCTGTCCGGTGTTGAGCGGTCCATCGCTAAAAAATTTACCGGAAGCTATCCGGTGCTGCTGGTCGCGGACACCCTCAGGCTTTTCGGACAGGGAACCAAGGTGGCCGTGGAGGTGTCGATCATGGCCGCGGATGCCGGCGCGCTATCCGGAAATGACATCATTGCCGTTGGGGGGAGCGGAAGGGGGGCGGATACGGCGTTGGTCCTAAAGCCCGCGAATCAGTCCGAC
>CAZFWD010000316.1:0-11777 GCA_964522535.1 uncultured Desulfonema sp. | reverse complement strand
CTGCTTGGGACCGGATGATCCGCCGCCTGTATCCGGCGCAGCAGGCCCGGATGAGGGAGGATTACCGATGTCGCCGGTTCCGCTTTTGGGCACCCCTTGATGATGCGGAGGCCTCCTCGCTTTCATGCTATCCTCAACCTGCTCTGTATGAATGTCTTCCATCTGGCCGGGGCCGGAAGCAGCGCCTTTGTTTTGCTGCTCTACCCCCCATCCGCCGGGGTCGAAAACCCCTTCTTTGACGGATGGCGTTCTGCTCGGATCATTGCTATAATCCCATTGATCCTGTTCAGTGATATCGGTCTGCTTGACCCCCCATCCGCCCGGATCAAAAACACCCTCATTGGCAACCCCGTCATCTCCTTTACCATCTAAACCATCTTGCATATCCTTTGTCTCGGGCTTGGCTCCCCACCCGCCGGGATCAAAAACATCTTTTTTAATTTGCGCATTCTCGCCGACCGTATTTAACGCATCCGTCTCATCCCCGCTTTGCGCGAGCAAGTACGAACCTGTCCCTATCAAGAATGTAAAAATTAATACAGCCGTCAATATCCCTTTCATTCAAGTCCTCCTTCTTTTTATTTTTATGGTTTTTACAGGTTTGCAGTATCGCCGAAATCCGCTTTTGCGTCAAGTTTTAACCGGCGTCTTTTGTCCGCGGGTGCAGGCAGAAGGCCAAAACCCCTTCAGTCTTTCCTGCGCTACAGCATGATACTGCAAATGATACTGCAAAATGGTTTTGACATGGGTGCCCATATGGTATAAGAATATTTTTAATGTAAATAATTCCCTATCCCGTCTTTTCAAAAGGAGAAGGCTATGAACAGAAAAAAATCTTTTCTTCGCGGGCTCATCATTTTTTTTCTGACCGTATTCTTGCTTTCCACTGCCGGATGCGGCTATTTCAAAAACGTCAGGGATGATTTTATGGATATCGGCACCCTGGGCGCGGGGGTTGTGGTGCCGGTGATGAAAACCGAGGAAGGCAAAAAAGCCTTTGCCCCGATTCCCCACGCCATCGGGGTATACCTGCAATGCACGGATTTCTTCCATCTCGGCTATCTCACCAAACACACCTATGACCTGGAATGGGATAGAAGAGGCCTGGCCGTGAATGAAGACATTCGAACCCTGGGGGGCTATACCTTTGACCATTCCATCCGGTTATATCAAAACCCGGTTGCGGCGAATAAATACAAACGGGAAGGCAACGAGCTGGATGACTGGCGAACCCATATGGAAAACTTAAAGATATCGTTTAGCGATACCGGGGCAAAGCAGCTTATTTATAATGAAAAATCCGAAAAACAGCCCTTCTTTTATAAGGGCTGGCAGGACTGGGAAACCTTTTCCGTGGAGCTGGCGGTTCCCGAGCCCTTTATCCTTCACTCGGGAATCTATCTTAGAGCCGGGGTCGATCCGTCCCAGGTGTTCGACGCGGTTTTATCCCTGTTCTGTATCGATCTGTATCAGGACGCCGCCTACCGGTTAGACGGCTGCCCGCGTTATTAACCGCAGGCGTTTCCTTTCCGGCCGGCCGGGAAACCGACTAAAACTGATATATTGCGCACCCGACCTGAATTCCGGAGCAGACCTGAGCGATGAGCGCCCTTTGTCCCGGCGTTGCCAGGTTATGCTTGAAAATATAATCCATGGCCGCGGGCAGGGAGGCGTTAAACAGATCCCCTTCCTTGCGGGTCACATCGATCATCTTCTCGCGTTTTACGCCCAGGGCATCGGCGGCTTTGGTGATAAACTCCGAAGATATCTGGGAAGGGATGATCAGGTCAAAATCATCAAGCCCCGCTCTTTCCTTTTCTAAAAACTCACAGACCCCCTGTGACAGGGCCTTAAGATAAACATCCATCAGGCCGGGGTCCCTTCGAAACCTCAGGGTCATTCCCCGATCCTCGTCGTTGTACATGTAGGCCTCGCAGGCGTCCTGGAGCTCCGCAAAGGTCCTGAAGGAAAAAGAGATAAACCCGCAGCCGCCGTTTTTCTTATCGGCAAGCAGCATGGCCGCGCCGGTATGAAGAAACCCCGGGGGGTCCCCCTTTTCCGTGACGTTGTCGTCCACCAGGTCGCTGCTGATCACCAGCCCGGTCTTGGTTTTCCCGGCGATGATCATGGCGGATGAAAGCTGGCAGGCGTTTAAAAACCCCAGGGCGCCGTTTAATACGTCAAAGGAAAGGGTCTTGGGGTCTGAAGAGTCGTTTTTGTCGTGGTTGATCTTGAGTTCGTTCTGCACAAAACTTGAAAACGCCGGCTCGC
The DNA here is from genome assembly GCA_964522535.1 of uncultured Desulfonema sp. GTDB lineage: Bacteria > Desulfobacterota > Desulfobacteria > Desulfobacterales > Desulfosalsimonadaceae > DYLE01. Next base: position 9,506 of record CAZFWD010000316.1, on the reverse strand, counting down.
AGAAATAGCTGTCCCTGTAAACGGAAACGCTAACCACCAGCCCGATGTCCTCTTTTTTATAGCCGGATTGCGCGATACAAGGCTCGGCCGCTCTTTTGCACAGTTCCAGCGAGGTTTTTACCGAATTGTCGCTGTTCTCAAACAGCCCGATGCTGTCGATGGCGATTCCCATGATCTTCCCCCCTACATCGCTTTCTGAATGGATTCCTGTTCCTGGGCCGCGCCCCAGTTCATGACCCGCTCCGGAAGGTCATCCAAGGTATACAGGGCCACCCCCAGATTGATACCGGAGGACTGCACCGCAAACAGGATGTTCTGCTTAGATTGAATGGTCCGATCCCGGATTTTGTCCCAGAGCGCCACAAAATGGGCGGTGGAGGCGCCGTTTCCCCGCTCGATCACGTTGACGATGGAGTTCTCCCTGGAACATACCTCTTTTCCCACCCAGTCGTTGATCATTTTCCGGGTCGTTTTGATGGCCCGGGTTCCGGTCTGATGCATGATGTAATGATGGTTGGTGCTGTTCTCCCAGGGGGTTCCCTTCACGGCTTTGCCCACATGCTCCGCAGTCATGCCGATGGCGATGGAATGAATCTTGATGGAGTCCGTGTACATGACAAACCCGCCGTGTTTTTCCCGGCTGTAGGTGCCGATGCAGAGGTCGCAGTGCTCGGCCACCGTAAACAGGTCTATCTCATGGAACCCGATGTTTTGCGTATCCGTCTGTTCCAGAATAAACGCCACCCCGGCGTCCCCCACGGTCAGGCAGGCAAGCTGGGGATCAAAAGGAGCCTTCATCTCCTTCTGGGCGTTTCGCGCCAGGCAGGTTAAGGCCTCGCCGCTCACCACCATGCCCGTTTTAATAAATCCGGCCTTGAGATATGCGTCCACCACATGAAGGGCGGTAAACATTCCGGCGCAGGCGTTGGGCTCGTCAAAAAGAATGGCGTTGGAAAAACCAAAATCCTTAGCCAGCAGGACGGCTGTGGAGGGCTCAAAGCTGGCCTTAAACTGAGGCCCGTTATACCGGGAAATGTTGGTGCAGATGACCAGATCAATATCCTGGGGCGAATGCCTTGAAATCTCGAGGCATCGAGTGACCGCCTCCCGGGCCAGATCAATGGCGTATTCATTTTCCGCCACCTCGGGACGGGAGGTTATTCCGGTCAAATCCTCAAGGTCAATGGCAGGCTTTACGCAGCAGCCATCAACCAGTTCCTTTGTGCTGAGCCTTCCCTCGGGGGTGTATACCCCCAGGCTTTCAATAACCGTGTTCAAACCCATGGCACCCTCCTTTTTCACTGACACTGACAATGGTTTGAAAAATTTATAGACCTTCGCAACAGGTTTGTAAAGTAATTTTAACGGATTTGTAAAGGGATTTTGACTAATTTAATGCAGGATAAATACTAGGGGTATTCCAGTAAAAGAACTGCTTAACAGAAACCGGATTGAGCCTTTATTTCTAATTGACTGATTCGTCAGTCAATTTATGCCACAAAAAATAATCCCATGGCAAGAAAAAAAACCTTACAGATCAAACCACTCATCATCAGCCTTGTGGCGCTCGCGAAACGCGGTGTAGGCGGCAATCTGTTTTTTGGTTTCAGCATTCACCGCAAAGGTAAAGGCGCTGTATATGGCAGGCCCCCCTTTTTTCGGCCAGTTCTGGACATCAATGATATCCGCCTTTAAAACACGGCTGAGGGTTTGGGTCATATCCGCGGTGGTGGTGAGGGCCCAGTCCGGCCTGGCCCGGGAAAGTGCGTCGATATACAGGGAGCATTTGCCCAGGACCGTGGCCTTCAGGATATTTAGGGGATTTAAGTAGGTTTTGTAGTTGGTCCGCATCATCACATAGTTGTATTCCTTTAAGGTGGTGTTTTCGTTGGGGTTGGTGATGCAGCAGACCCCCCGGCCCGGGGCGAGGACGCGGGCGATTTCAGCAAGATAAAACGGCCTTCGCTGCCTGAAGTTTAAATAGGAGGCATCGGTGATGTTGACCAGATTTAAAAAATCCGAAGGAAACGGAATCTGGTTCATGTCCCGTGTGAAAAAGCGAATGTTTGATCCTATGCTTTGCTTTAATTGTTTTGCCTGCTCGATGTTGTCCTCCAGAATATCCATGCCAAAAACCCTGTAGCCTTTGCCTTCAGGATCAAGCGCGGCTAAGGTTTCTTCCATCACTCGGGCAAGTCTTCCGAACCCGGTTCCCACATCAAGCGCCCGGTAGATGCCACCGGCGGTTTCGTAGTTTGACAACAGGGCAAGCCGGGTCAGCACCTCCTGAAGCCGACGCGACGGGTCGCTGGTGATCACGCGGTAATAGCTGGGGTTTGTGGGAAAGTCGACAAAGACCGGAGGGCAGGCTTTTTCAAACGCGACCACCTTCTGCTGATAGCCTTCGGGGTCTTGAAGAAACTGAGCAAGCATTTCTTCAAGGGATTCCGGGAAATAGCTGCCAAAGGTCTCGCGCGCCAGCCGGGCCGATTTTTCGTCGATTTTCGGTTTTTTTCCGAGGATGTCAAAATAAAGGGTCGAGAGTCCATCCACCAGGGACTTCTGGACCAACCGCAAAGGCTGGTTGAGCTGACTGTGCAGGGATGTTGCCGTTTCCTCGGCCTGGTTGCGCAACGCCGCTACCGTCTTTTTGGTCTTCATCAACAGACTGCCCTTTCTCACATAGATTTTTAAAAAAAAACCGCGCCGCCTGCCCCTATTGGATTGTTTCCAATACCCTTTTCATGGGCCGGTGTCAACCAAACCTTTAAGACCATAAAAGCCTGTGTTTCAGCCGTCAGTTCTGACTTTTTACGACTTTATCAACTTTTGATGGAACCGTAAAAAGTTCAAACTGTTCGCTTCGTGAGTCTTTGAGGCGCGGTTTGCATTGAATGCTAAATTGCAAGAACTCGGCGCAAGCGCCTCAAACAGCTTGCAATTTTTAACGCATTCAACACAAACCGCTTATTCCCTCAAAGCCTCAATCTCGCTCACAGTTGACTTTTTACCAATGCATCAACTTTTGTCTGGACAAAAAAATTACTTCAGGATAGCTAAAAACAATTTGGTTTACTTATACATCCCAATTCAAAGGGCATTCCGATGCCGGGCAGCCGGACAAACAAAACACCATCGGTATTGATCACGGGAACATCCACGGGAATCGGAAAGGCCTGTGCACTTTACCTGGACCGGCTGGGATTTAAAATTTTCGCCGGTGTGCGAAAGGAAGCGGACGGCAAGGCCTTGAAGGAAAGCGCCTCAGACCGGCTGACCCCGGTGCTCATCGATGTCACCGATGCCAAGGCCATTGAAGCCGCGGTGGAATTCGTGTCCCATGAGACGGGTGGCCAGGGCCTGGCGGGCCTGGTGAACAATGCGGGCATCAGCTCGGGCGGGCTGCTGGAGTTTTTTCCCATTACCAAAATCCGCGACCTGCTGGAGGTCAACCTGATCGGGCATATCGCCGTGACCCAGGCGTTTTTGCCGCTTATTCGCAAGGGGTGCGGCCGGATCATCAACATGGGGTCCATCGCCGGCATCATGCATCAGCCCTACCTGGCGCCCTATTCCGCCTCAAAGGCCGCCCTGAAGGCCTTCACCGATTCGCTTCGGCTGGAGCTCAAGCCCTGGCGCATTCCGGTGTCCATCATCGAGCCCGGCATCGTCTATACCCCCATGTGGGATAAGGCCGAGACCGAAGCCGGGCTCACCGTAAAGGATTTTCCCCAAGACGCCTTTGACCTCTATGGTTCCACCATTGACGGGGTGGTTAAAATACTTCAAAATAAAAAAAGAATAAAAATGGTGGCGGTTTCCATGGACGCGGTGGCGCGGACCGTGGCCAAAGCGCTTACGGCAAAAAGGCCGAAGATACGCTATATTGTGGGCTGGGACGCAAGGCTGGGGGTGTTTCTGACCTGGGCGCTGCCCGGCCGGGCCATGGACCGGCTCGCCATGCTGTTCTGGCGGCAGCTGGGGCTCAAGCAGATGAAATGAAAATCGGCCGCGCTTGGATTGAAACGGTACACGGCGGTTTCAAAAAATTGACACAAAACAAGGAAGTCCGATGAAATACCTAAAAATTATGGCAACCGTTCTGATTTCAAGCTTCTTCTATTTCATGTTTCCCGATGCGGTTTCGGCCGCGAATGATTCGGCCTCGGAACAGGGGCGCAGCCTGACCCTGCCGCAGCTTCTGATTTTCGGGATCGTGATGGGATGGTACCTCTACAATCACTTCAAGGACAAAATCCGGGCACTGTTTACGAAAAAACAAAAACCCTGATCAGGGGCTTGCCTTTGTATACAGTCCGCGCACAAACACGATGTACCTCCACATATAGTGCAGCATCACCAGAAAGGTAAAAAGAAGCACAAACCCGGCGTAGCGCCAGCCGATGATGTAGACCATGACCGTGGGATAAATCGCGGCCGCCAGCAGGTTGGTCTCCAGATGGGGTATATCCAGCATCCCGGATTTCCGAGAAATCAGGATGATGACCGGGGTCCAGAAGGCGATTCCCGTCAGGGTGACGATCAGAAGCCACCAGGCCTCTGTCACGTAAACAACAACAAATATCGTCGTAAACCCGAAAAAAAAATCCGCCAGGGCGTCAAAGTTCGCGCCGTAGGTCACCTTTTTTTTGCTTCTTCGCGCAAAGAAGCCGTCTAAAGTATCGGTAATCGCTCCTGCGGCGAAAAGATAATAAGCGACCACCTTTTCGTCGTGCAGAACAAACCAAATGACCACCGGAGTGATCGCAATCCGCAGGGAGGTCATGACATCCGCCATTCTCATGGTCAATCCACCTTTTTGAAAGGGTTCATAACAGGCCTTCAGGCTTTGGCCCGTGATTTCTTTTTGCCTTTGGACAGGCGCACGATTTCTTCCTTGATGCGGCTCGAGGACTGGCCGGGAAAATAAGGAATAACCACCACCCTTCCGTTGATCTTGCCCATGACCTCTCTTGCCTTTTCAATATCCTTCAGCGCATGGCTTGAGCTCTCCAGCAGGATATCGGGCCTGATCCGCATCACGTTCTGCAACGGCGAATAGGTCTCCTGAACCACCACGCCGTCCACATACCGGATGGATTCGGCCAGTTCCATCCGCTCCTCCAAAGACATCACCGGCCTGGGCTTTTTCTCCATGACCGCGGCATCCGTGAGAATGCCGACAATCGACCTTCCGTCCGGCCCGGCGATGGCCTTGGCGTTTTTCATCATGGAAAGATGACCGGCGTGCAGGATATCCAAAACATAATAGGAGTAAACGATTTTCATGTTATCCTTTCTCAACAGACCGGCGATAACAGGCCGAGTCACAGCATCTTTATTATTGACCAACCTTACGGTTTTTTAAACCCTCCCATAGAAACGATCATGGCGGAGAGCATCACCAGGATGCTGATGGCAAGGCCCCACCCGGGGGAATGCACCCCTCCCACGGAAAAGGCGATCACCGTGATGGGCACCAGCGCCACAAGCGACATCACCAGAATGACCCAACGGGCATAGGGGTCCCCTTTGCTGAAATAAAGCCGGATCATCATCACAAACCCGATGCCCATGGATAGGGCCAGGGCGCCCACCACCTTCATGGTGGCCAGGCTGAGGGCGGCGGTTTTCGGGTCCAGCTGTTCAAAGGTCTTGCCCAAAAACCGCTCGTGATACGGCATGATTCTTGAGGTTAACAGATAGTAGACACCGAACAGGATGATATAGGCGGCAAACACATAAAGTATGATCGCCGCGATCTTTACCCGCTTTTCCATGGTGATCCCCCCGCGTTTCGGTTCCAGGCCGGTTCGACCGGCCGAAAGGGTTTCACGAATCCCCTCAAAATTTTTGTTCTTTTTGGCTTATACAAAACCGCACATGAAGTCAACACCCTTTGTTGTCCCGCCACAGGATCACCATCGTTGCCCAGGGGATTTGCACTTGACAGGGGTTTCTGTCGATTATAGGGATGGGCTTAAAAAAACGGCGGAATGCATCATCGAGGGGAAGACAAGCATGGCGATCAGCCTGGCACTGATTATTATCCTGGGGCTTACGGCGGATTTCCTTTTTCGCAAAATGAAGCTGCCCGGTCTGGTGGGCATGCTCTTTGCGGGCGTCCTTGCGGGCCCTTATATCCTGGGTTTAATGCAGCCGGCCATGATGGAGGTGTCCGGGGATTTTCGCAAAATCGCTCTCATCGTCATCCTTCTTCGGGCCGGGTTTGAGCTTCATCGCGATACCTTAAACCGGGTGGGACGGGCCGCGCTGATTATGAGCGCCGTGCCTGCCCTCTTTGAAATCGCCGGCGTCATGCTGGTCGCGCCGAAGCTTTTGCACATCAGCCTCCTGGATGCGGCCATTCTGGGAACCATCCTGGGAGCGGTCTCCCCCGCGGTCGTGGTCCCGCTGATGATCGATTTCATGGACCGGGGCCGGGGAACGAAAAAAGGGATCCCCACCCTGATCCTGGGCGCCTCATCCGTAGACGACGTTTTTGTCATCGTCATTTTTACCATCCTTCTGGGAATGCACGGCGGCGAAAACATCAACCTGTGGCTGAAGCTTTCTGAAATCCCGCTGTCCATCACCGCCGGCATACTGGCGGGCATCCTTCCCGGCTACCTGCTCTACCGGCTGTTTAAACGCTATGACTGGAAGCCCCCCAAACGCACCCTGGTCGTACTGGGAACGGCCATTTTCCTGACCTGGCTGGAAACCGCCCTGGAAGACCATGTGCCGGTGGCCAGCCTGCTGGGGGTGATGGCCATCGGCTTCATCATCCTGGAAAAGTCGGAGCCCATCGCCCACATCATCTCCCAGAAGCTCAAAAAACTCTGGGTGTTCGCCGAGCTGCTGCTTTTTGTTCTGGTGGGCGCCCAGGTCAATATTGACGTGGCCTGGCAGGCCGGGCTCGCGGGGACTCTGGTGATTCTGGTGGGGCTGATCTTCAGAAGCGCGGGCACCTATCTTTCCCTGATCGGAACCCCCTTCACCGCAAAAGAAAAACTCTTCTGCATCGTGGCCTATATTCCCAAGGCAACGGTCCAGGCGGCCATCGGCGCGGTCCCGCTTGCCGCAGGGCTGGCTTCCGGGGAGGTGATCCTGGCCGTGGCGGTCCTTTCTATTCTTCTCACCGCGCCTATCGGCGCCATCGGCATCATGGTCATGGGAGAAAAAATCCTGGATCGCGGGGAAAAATCGGTCTATAAGTTTAAAGCGCTCAGGGAAAAGCAGATACTTCCCAGAGTGGGGGAACGGGTTCGAAGCAAGGCCCATGACACCATCTGGAAGATCATCGAGGAAAAGGAGGACTGGCTTGAGCTGCCGCAACACGCCGAGGGAACCGGGCAGGCCGGGCATCTTATTCCCGCCATCTATATCCGCTACTGGAAGGAGGACCCCGGCCTGGCGCCCGGCAAAGGAAAAACCCTCACCTTCCGCTACAGCGAAAAAGACCCGCCGTTCAGCGCCCACTGGGAAACCATCTACGACTGGTGATCCAAATCCCGTCCGGTGCCGCATGGCCCGGGTTCGACCGTCGCGGATGATTCATTCACCAACCTTAAGGGAGGAAGGCCCATGAAAAAACAAGACTTTGAAGTGCGCGTGATGAACTACTTTGCGGAAAACGTCAACCTTCAGAAATACTGGGATATCGCCAAGAACAGCGCCAAGGAAATCTGCAACATACGGTTTGGCGACATCATCTCCGGTGAGTTTGAAATGCCCTCGGATGAGGAGATGAAAAACATCGTGTCTGAACGGGTCCCCTATGAATTTGATGCGCAAGACTTCATGCACCACGGGCCTGTGGATTTTTCAGGGCTTGATGACAATGTGATCAATGAAGCCATCGCCAAGATCGAGTCCCTCTACAAAAGATTCCATGAGGCCCAGGCCCGGGCCGTGGCCAAGGCCGCGACCCAAGTGTCCAAAAAACTGGTTGAAAACTTCAAAGGGGAGCTGGATCATATCAAAAAAAAATACTTCTCCTAAACACGGGCTGGGGCGACTCCGGATTGACCGCGTTTGCTTTGTTTGAATTCAGATTAGTGAAGCCAAATCAGACTTTTTAAAGATCCATCATTGTTCGGGCATTCTCCCGGTTCGCTATTACGTTAAACGCCGGAAGGGCTCAGGAGACTTCCGGTTTTTCACGGCCTCTGAACACCTCCCGGTGAAGAAGCGCCACGATCGATTCAAGAAATCCGTTCACACTCAACTGCCTGACCATTTCAAGCTCATCATGATCTTCGGGCGTAACAAGCCTTTTTGCCTCCGCCTTGATGTCCCGCATCAGTTCCTCCGCGCTGCCCGCGCTGCGGAATATTCGGGTCAAGGAGAGGCGCACACTGCTCGACCGCTTAAGGTTCATCATGTCCAGCCCCTGCCGGAGCATTTTTGCGTCAACCGATTCCAGCTTTTCAAGGGCTTCTTCAAGATCGGACCGGGGGGCAGGACCCTTTTTTTTGGCCGGCGTAACGGGCGTTTCATGCTCCGGAGGAGGTTCAACCCGGCCCTCTGGGACCCTAACCTCGGCCGGTTCATCCCCGATAAGGATTGCGCCGTGATAGGAAACCGCGCTGTTGATTTCCAGGTTGGCGACGTAGACAAACCGGTCGTCCATGCTATGGGTTTCCTTAAACGCCCCGACCTCCGCGATCCCCGCAAGCCCCTTCAAAAGGGTATCCTTCACCGCCTCCATTTCGCGGTATCGCTTCTCCGCATCCCTGGCCTTTGCTTCGACGCTGGCCCAAAAAACATCGGAATCCTTCAATAGGGCGTAAATGTCGATGAGATGCCCGGAATCCAGCTTAAGATGGACGCCGTTTGCCGTCTCCTCGACCGCAAAACCCTGGTCGTCAAGGAGCCGCCTGATCATGACCACGTTATCTTGTTCCTGATACTGCGCCATCAAACCCAGCATGCCCATAAAACATCAAATTATTCCGCAAACCCCGCGGGCCACAGGTAATAAAATCCCGGCCGGTTCAGCAGGGGGGAATCCAGCACATCCAGATCAACCAGCGAAAGACCGGCCCCACCCATGCGGGTCTGGGTGTTGTAGAGATTGTCATTGGCGTATCTCTCCCGGCGGTACACCACCACCCTGGCGTTTTCGGGCAGCCCGGCGATCCTTTTGGTCTGGTCCAGCGCATCGTTTAAATACCCGATCCCGTCGATCAGGCCCCGCTCCAGCGCCTCATCGGCGATATAGATTCGCGCGCTGGAGATATCTTTCACCGCATCCGCATCCAGGTTTCTGTTTTCAGCCACCAGGTTGATAAACCGCGATCCCAGGACATTCGTCATGTCCTGGAACATCTCGTCTTCGCTTTTCGTCGATTTTCGAAACGGCGAGCCCATATCCTTGTTTTCACCCGAGGCACTGACGGTCACATCAACCCCGATCTTATCCATCAGGGAATAAACCTTGGGCCTTAAAAAAATCACACCGACCGAACCGGTGATGGTGGTGGGATGGGCCATAATATGAT
>CAZFWD010000315.1:0-5852 GCA_964522535.1 uncultured Desulfonema sp. | reverse complement strand
CCGGTGGCCTCCAGCACGGTTTGCCAGAGTTTGCCGTTCGGGTTGACCCGCTTGGGCTTTCCGATCGCAAGCGGAACCGGAACATGCACAAAAAAATTGTTCCAGTAACTGACGATCATGTTGGTCTTTCCGGCCAGGCCCGCATGGACGGCGTCCCGTCCCAGAAAGCCGCAGTAGACATGGTCGTTGGGGTTTGCCGGCAGGCTTCGAATCATATAGCTTGGTTCGATGTACTTCAGCGAGATTTCCATGCTTTTTGGGGTAAAGTATTCCTGGATTTTCTCCTTTAGAAATAGACCGATATCAAACAGTTTGAGGTTTCCGGAGGCGTCGTACTCTTTTTCCTTCTGGGTAAAGAAGTACTGACCCGCCCCTTCGGCCACCAGAATCACCGCGTGTTTTCTTTCGAAAAGCCGTTTTTTAAGCTTTGCCAAAAAGCCGTTTTTCCCTTCAAGGTCGAAGTGGATCTCAGGGATCAGCACAAAGTTGACGTCCTGCTGCGCCAGGGCCGCGGTCGCCGCGATAAAACCCGAATGCCGGCCCATCAGCTTGATCAGTCCGATGCCGTTGGGGTACCCTTCCGCCTCCTTATGGGCGCCTTTGATCGCCTCCGTGGCGATGTCCACCGCCGTATCAAACCCGAAAGACTTTGAAACCATGTTGATGTCGTTGTCGATGGTTTTCGGTATTCCGATCAGGCTGATCCTTGCCTTTCGTTTTTTAATCTCCTCCACGATCGCCGAAGCCGCACGCAGGGTTCCATCCCCGCCGATCATAAAGAGGATGCCGATGTTCATCCGTTCCAGGCAGTCCACAATGGCGCCGATATCCTGGGGACCCCTGGATGAACCCAGGATGGATCCCCCCATCTCATGAATATTTACGACATTGTTCGGGCTGAGTTCCACGAGATCATGCCCGTATTCCGGAATGAACCCCTGCAGTCCGTAACGGATGCCGTAAATGTGTCTGACCCGGTACCGGTAATACAGCTCCAGCACGATCGCCCGGATCACGTTGTTGAGCCCCGGGCACAGGCCGCCGCAGGTGACCAGGGCGCATTTGAGCTTGCTGGGATCAAAATAGATTTTTTTCCGTATGCCCGCCAGCTCTAAGGAGGGGGGTGTTCGATGGGCTTTTAGGATCTCGGCGATGTTTCCGGCATCCACATCGATAAGGATCCGGTCCTCATCGGTTTTGAATATTTCCGGGGAGGTCTCTTCCGGCTCAAGCAGAATGGTGGAATCGATTTTCGCCTCGCCTAAAGACTCAATGGCCGTGTCCATGTCCTGAAAGTCGTTCATCACATTCTCCCTTAAACGGTTTTTTTAAACGACCCGTGTTAATGCATACCGTTGAACTTCACGGTCCCCTTGCCGAGAATATCATGCAGGTGAAGAATTCCCCGCACCCGCCTGTTTGCGTCGACCACCGGCAGAACGGTGATCTGATGGGTTTCCATGATGTTCAAGGCTTCATACAAAGGGGTGGTCTGGCTCACGGTCTTGGGATTTTTGATCATCAGGTGTTCGACATTTTGATCGTGTACCCTTGTTTTTTGGACGACCATCCGCCGTACATCGCCGTCGGTAATGATTCCGGACAGGGTGTTGTCGCTTTTGAGGATCAGGATGGCGCCCAGTTTCCGCCTGTCCATCAGTCCCAGGGCGGTCTCCATGTTGGTGCCCTCATAAACCAGCGGAATTTCATCTCCGGACATCATGATGTCCTCAACCCGGTGGGACAGCCGCTGTCCGATGCTGCCGCCGGGATGGAATTTTTTAAAATCGGTGGGGCTGAACTTACGTTTGTTGATCAGCACCACGGCCAGGGCGTCACCCATGGCCAGTTGAGCGGTGGTGCTTGCCGTGGGCACCATACCCAAAGAGCAGGCCTCTGTCTCAACAGCGACATCGATGATGATGTCGCTGTGTTTCGCCAGCGTGGAGTTTTTGTTGCCCGTAAAGGCGATGATCGGGCATCCGGCGTTACGAATGCTGGGCAGCAGGATATTCAACTCGTCGGTTTCGCCGCTGTTAGACAGCGCAATAAAGATATCCTCTTTTGATACGATCCCCAGGTCCCCGTGCATGGCCTCCACCGGGTGCAGAAAAATCGACCGGGTGCCCGTGCTGTTTAAGGTAGCCACGATCTTCCTTCCGATAAGACCCGACTTTCCGATTCCGGCGATGATCACCCGGCCCCGGGATTGGTAGATCAGCTCCACCATTTTCGTGAAGTTTTCGTTGATCCGTTCGGTCAGGTTGAGTATCCCCTGGGCCTCTATTTTAAGGACTTCAATCGCCTGTTCAATGGTCATCAACCGGTTGTCCTTTATGCTGTAGTTCTGATAAATGCGTTGCGCGGGTTGAAAACACCTGAAATCAATATATTTGAACGCATCTAGAGTGGCAAGTTTTTTAATATAAATCAAGTTTTGTTTTACGGGCGCGCCTCCTTGAATAAAAAACCTGAACACAAAAAACACAAAAAAATGATTGACAAGGGGTTTCCCCTCAGCTAAAAAGCTCATCAACGCAGAGTACGCGCGTTTTTTTTTGTTTATACAAACAACGGCGCCGTAGGGGTTTTATTGGCGCCGTTATTTTTATATTTTTTGGCGTTTCAGTTTTAAAGGTTTTAGAAAGGGAGGAAAGAGATGATCTGCACGACCATTCGCAAGGGCGAGGAATGCGCCTTTATGACCAAAAACGGCTGCAGCTTCAACGGCGGCCACTGCTGCAAGGTGGTGGAGGCCTGCAATGGTTGCAGCCGAAGCCACGCGTATGAATCCGGCTGGTACTGCACCGCCACCCCGGACCCGGCCGTGAAATGGAAACACGGAAACTGCAACCTGGCCACCCATATCACCACCAGCGTGAAAGCGGAAAAGGCCAAGCTCAACCCGCTCAAGGCCTCCAAGCGAGGGGGAAAATAGCAAGGGCAGCAAACACGGGCGGTTTTTTAGCCCTACTTAAAAAAGTCGCTCACCGTTTAAACGCCTGCCGCATGGTTTTCGCCAGCGCCTCCGGCGGGGTGAGAATCAGCTCGTTGTCCAAAAGCTTCTGCAGAAAATAGTCATCGGTGCGGTAGTTTTCATAAACGTTCTGCCGGGAGATGATCCGGATAAAGCACCGGAAGGCCTTCTCCGGTTTGCCTAAAGGGGCGGAATACACCGCGAAGTTGAAGGTGGAGATGTCCAGGTCCGCATACCCCCGCATCACCGCCGCAAATCCCTGAGCCAGGCCGGTCACGTCTTTTGCGTCCATTTCCAGAAAATGGCTTTTTTGGGGTAGAATGCCCATGACCTCGTTGGTGCCCGAGGGGGAGAATGCGGTGATCCACGCCACCGGCCCGGTGGCCCCGATGTAGCGCTCGCCGGCTGCCTTTTCCAAATCCAGCAGGTCGTTGAAGTAGCAAGTTTGGTTGGCCTTAAAGTAGCTGCGGCTCAGGTCCGTTATTTTTTCCAGGTAGCTAAACGGCAAATCCCCGCCCACCATCTGAAAATGGGGGTGCGCGATGCTGGCCCCCGCGGGCTGCAAATAGTTTCCGTTGATGGTCAGGTGATCCGCGCCAGCATGGGCGGCCGCCAGCCGTTTGGCCAGCTCAAGGCAGGCTGAAAACCCGTCCGCCACATCCCTTGCATCAAACTCCGACAGCGGCACATAATGCTTCTCCCCCACCCGGATCACCGCATGGATCTGGGCCGCCGGAAAGATGTTGGGAAACAGCACGGCCTGACCCACTCGAATCCGGCCTTCCGGAACCAGGTCCGCCGGGTAGGTCGGGGTGGCCTGCTTCCAGCGGTCTTCGCAGAGGAAGCAGCGGGAGCGGCTCTCCTCGGCCATTTTCTGAATCAGGGCCGTATCGCTTTTGCCGTAGAACATGGCCACCTTATCCTCCAGCCTGGGGTTAAACACGCTCTGGGCGCCGGTCAGCGGGTCCTTTCGGATTTCCAGCGCCTGGGTGTCGATTTGGTTGTTCATCATGGGGTTGTGAAAGCTGGATTTCTGAATGTGTTTTTCAAACCGTATGTTTTGACCCATTCTCTATCCTCCCTGTTTTGGGGTGAGACGATAAAAATCCTTTTTTAATTTTTATACAAAAATACCCTTCCAAAATCCAGCACAAACATGAACGGCCCTGTATTTTTCCACCACGGGCGCGATTTAAGCAGACCTTCTACCTTCCCCCTTCTTATTGAAATCCTCTTTTGCCGGCCTCAAATCTATTAAAATTATCAATTTGACATATAGAAGAAAGGGATTTACGTAAAACCTTCGCCGTTGGGGTTTTTCGAAAGTTGGAAAAACGGATATTCAATATTTCCAGCCGCCGTGAGTTTCATAAAAGAGAAGGAGACTGTGATGAAAAACATTTTTGCCACACGCTGGGGCATTCTCTGCGTGGGCGCATTCATCGGGGTGATCGCGGCCCTGCTCCAATACTGGGGAAATCCCGGAAACATGGGCATCTGTGTCGCCTGCTTTATTCGGGATATCACCGGCGGCCTGGGGCTTCACCGGGCCGGGGTGGTGCAGTACCTGCGGCCGGAGATCGTCGGGTTTGTGCTCGGCTCTTTGGCGGCCGCGCTGATCTTTAAGGAATTTAGGCCCCGAGGCGGATCCTCGCCGATTATTCGGTTTATTCTGGGAGTTTTTGCCATGATCGGCGCTTTGGTGTTTCTGGGCTGCCCGTGGCGGGCCATGCTGCGGCTGTCCGGCGGGGACGGCAACGCCATTTTCGGGCTTATCGGCCTGGTGATCGGCATCTGGATCGGCACCCGGTTTTTAAAAAACGGGTACACCCTGGGCCGGACCCATAAATTTTCTTCGGTTGCGGGCTGGGTGATTCCGGCTGTGTTTGCTTTTTTTTTCCTGCTGATGCTGATCTATCCACGGCCGGAAGGGATAGATAAAAGCGGGGTGCTGTTTTACAGCCTAAAAGGCCCGGGCGCCATGTCCGCGCCGGTTTTTGTCTCCCTGATCGTGGGCCTGGCCATCGGGTTTATCGCCCAGCGCAGCCGATTCTGCACCATGGGCGCGTTTCGGGACCTTATTTTGTTTAAACAGACCCATCTGTTTTCAGGGGTTGTGGCCCTGGTGATATTTGCGCTTATCACCAACCTGATCGTGGGGCAGTTTCATCCCGGGTTTGAAAACCAGCCGGTTTCCCACACCCTGCATCTCTGGAACGCCATGGGCATGGTGCTGGCCGGGCTGGCGTTTGCCCTGGCCGGCGGGTGCCCGGGCAGGCAGCTTTTTCTATCCGGCGAAGGGGACGGGGATGCCGGGGTTTTTGTCATCGGCATGATTGTGGGCGCTGCCTTTTCCCACAACTTCGGGCTGGCCAGTTCGCCGGCCGGTCTGGGGCCCCACGGGATCGCCGCTGTGGTCATCGGACTTTTGGTTTGCGCGGTGATCGGTTTCATCATGAAGCAAGAAAGCACAAGGAGATAAAAAATGGCAAACATCGTGGATGCGCGCGGGCTTTCCTGCCCCCAGCCGGTCTTGATGAGCTTAGATGAAATCAGAAAAACCGTCGATTCCGAGATCGTGGTGCTGGTGGATACCGAGGCCTCCAGGGAAAACGTCAGCCGGGCGGTTACCAGCCAGGGATGGCGGGTCCGCAACATCATTGAGGAAGGGGAAGCCTGGCGGCTGGAGATCGATAAGGGGTAAACGCATGGGATTTTTCAACCTGTTTCACAAAAAGAAACCGCCGCCTTCGCAGGCCCTGGAAGACCGCGGAATCCTGGTGTTTGAAAACACCTCCGAGGTGATTCGGGCTGAAACCGCATTGAAGACCGGAGGCTGGGCCGTCCGGGTCATGGGACCGCCGCCGGAGATCCG
>CAZFWD010000314.1:0-6715 GCA_964522535.1 uncultured Desulfonema sp. | reverse complement strand
AGCCGGCGCGGGGCCTCCCCAAATCCCCCCGGCCTTTCGCGGGGGACGCCGCCCCCCAGCCGCACCCGCCGGTCTTCCAGGCCCCGGTGGGCCGCGGTGGCCAGCGGCGCGGATCCCATGTAAATGGTCCGGGCCACCCTTCGGCAGGCCGAATATTTTCCTAAATTGGGCAGTTCGGCGTCCAGCTGCTGGGGCAGCGAACTGGGCCCGTCCACATCCTTTTCGATCACCGGCACCCAGTTATCCGATAAATAGCGCGTCAGCTCAAACTGGACCCTCGGGTCGTCAATGGGGATGTTGCCGGGAAGGATCAGGGGATTTTTGTCGCCTTTTTCCCATAGACTATGGATGACCGCGGCCATGAGCCGCAACACGCCCCGGGTGCGCTGAAACTTCACCAATGTGGACCAGTCATTATAGAGCCGGTCAAACACCTCCGGGTGAATGGGATAGGCCGCCCGAATGCGTTTTTCATATTCCGAATCCCGGCACTCCGGCGGAAATTCTGCGGCCTGGGTCCGGTAGAGATCGGCAAAGGCCCGGGCCACCACGTCCCGGTCCTTGAATTTGCCGGGATCGGTCATGGGCTCAAACAGCCGCCGTCGAACAATCTCAAACCCTTCTTCCGCGCTGGCCGGTCGCCAGGAGGATTCCAGTCGGCCCACCACGTTTCTCAGCCGATCCAGGGCTTCACGTCCCCGCTGACCGCCGACTTCCACATCATCGGCCTGGGTATGGGGGGATCCTGCCGTGTCCGATGCCGGCAGACTGATCACGAGCAGACAGTTATTGGCCAGTTTCGCAGATTCAGTGAGCACCTGGGCAAAGGAAAACTGGGTTTCAAATCCACCGGCGGGCAAGTCAGATTGATCGTGAAGCTGCCGGGCATAGGCCACCCATTCGTCAATGAGCACCAGGCAGGGACCATACTCCACAAACAATTCCCGCAGCACATCCCCCGGGCTGGTGGCCTTCTCGTCATCGGCCCGAATGCGGTCATAGGCGGCCCGTCCCCCAAGCTGCCAGGCCATTTCCCCCCACAGGGTGCGCACCACGGCGCCGTCGGGTTTGATCAAGGGGTTTCCCGGGGAAATCTTGTTCCCCACCAGCACCACCCGCCGGGCCGTCGGCAGGCTGGATGTCCCAGCCTCTTTCATGACGGCATCAATCCCGGCCAGTTCCGTGGGAGCAATGCCGGAAAACAGATGATACAGGGCCAGCATGGAATGGGTCTTGCCGCCGCCGAAATTGGTCTGGAGCTGAACCACCGGATCACCCCCTCGGCCGAAAAGACGGCGCACAGCGCCAATCAACATACCCTTGAGGCTTTCGGTCAGATAGGTGCGCCGGAAGAATTCCACCGGGTCCCGATATTCGGCGGTACCCCCCCCAAGATGCACCTGCCAGAGATCAGCGGCAAATTCCGCCTGCTGATACCTTCCGCTGGCCACGTCCTTGTGGGGCGTCACCACATCCCGCCAGGCTTTGAGCCCACCGGTGGCCGCGCTTTCCACGGCAGTGCCGGCTTTCTTGCGCTTTTCCCCCCGGACCTGCTCGTCAAACCGCAATCGAAGCAGTTCCATTTTCATGTTCTCGATATCAATCGACTGGGGGGCGGACACCGCCGTCAACAGCCGGGCCGCGGAATCCAGGGCGCGGTAGGTGTCATCAGAAGAAAAGGGCTGCTGGTGCGCCCACTGGTTCCGGTACTGGCGCAGTTCACTCACCAGGCTCCGTTCGGCCTTCCCCAGGACAAGGCGAAACACCTCATGCCAGTTGTCCCACATGAATTTCAAAAGCGCCGCCACATCCCAGTCATCCACGGTTTTACCGGCATGGAGACGGTCCTCGCCCATGAACTGGCTGGCCTTTTCGATGGCTTGGTCCTTGTAGACGTTTGTCATTTCCCGCAGGATAAAGGGAGAGAGCCCGGTTTTTAAAAGATCCAGGGCCTTGCCGACCCGCTCATGATTGGTGATGGCCATATTGGTTATCCTTGATAAAAAAATAAGGTTCTACCTGCAAAACGCGGCCTTGGGAGCGTCACCCCTGGGATAGGGCTCCATTATTCAGTTGACGTTCCAAGCAGCCATGCATAAGCCGGTTGTGCGGTCACGCCATCCGGCACGGCATCGGGCAGTCCGTCCCGGGTAAGGGTCAACAGCAGCTTTCGGGCCTCGGGAAATCGTTCCCCCGCCGCCGCAAGGGCGCGCAGCTCTCTTTCGGCGGTTTCCGGGATGGCGGCATCCGCGCACACCTGGATCAGCTCGATATCGCCGGACGGATACCGGGCCAGAAAATCCACCTCAAACCCCTGGGGTGTCTTCACATAAGAGACTTCCGCCCGGCGGCGCTCCAATTCCACCAGCACCGCGCATTCCAGTGCATGCCCGATATTGGCACGCCCCGTGCGATCAAACACCGGGATCAGTCCCGGGTCCACCGGATACGCCTTGCGGGGATTCACCATGCGCTGCCGTTCGGAATCCGCCGCCATCCATACCGTGCGCACCAGAAAACAATCCTGCAAGTATCCCATGAGCTGGTGCACCGTATCCTTGGAAATGGCAAGTCCCTGGGATTTCAACGCGCCATAAAATTTTTCCACGGAAAACAAGCCTGCCGCGTTCCCCAAAAGATGCCGCACCAGCCATCGCAGCCCCGCCACGTTGCTGACCTGGTGGCGTTCCACCACATCTCTCAGCATGGCCACATCCACATAGTCCCTGAGCAACTGATACCGGGTGGCCGTGTCCGTTCCCTGCACTTCGGGAAATCCGCCGGCGGTCAGGTAATCCACAAATGCCCGCTCAAGTGATGACCGGGCCGGGCCGTCGAGATCGTCGGGCCGTTCCGGGACCTCCAGACCCTTGTGGCGCAGGGCTTCCGCGAAGCTGAAGGGATGCATCACCACTTCCCAGGCCCGTCCCCGAAGGGCCGTGGCGATTTCCCGGGAAAGCAGGGCCGCCGAAGAGCCGGTCACAAACAATTCCACCTGTTCGGAATCCAGAAGCCTTCGCAAAAATCGTTCCCAACCCGGAACCGTCTGGATTTCGTCAAAGCACCAGGTAACGGTTTTTTTCCCCCGCAAGGCCGGAAAACGCCGGTAATAATCCTCCACCAGCGGATGAAGATGTACCGCCGTCATGCCGGCCAGCCGTTCGTCTTCGAAATTGATATACGGGAGCTGTTCCCGGTCCATGCCGCCGGAAAGACGCTCCCGACGGATCTGATGCAGGAACATGGTCTTGCCGGCCCTGCGGATTCCCACAACAGCGGTTATTTTGCCCGGCAGACACACGGCTCCGAATACCCGCCGAAGGGTCCCGTCGGGGAGCGGTCCGGCCAGGAAATCGGACAGCTTTTCGGAAAGCCGCGTCTGAAAATGAAGAGGTGTCTGATCGTCCATTGATAATTTATCCTTTATTTAAGGATAATATAACTTAAAATTCATCTGATTAAAAGGAGAAAATTACAGTCCCTGGGGGCCTAAAACAAATCCCTTTGCTCGGGCCGGGTTTTCCCGATCTCACGGGCAAGCCGGGAAATTTCCGGCCAGCTTTGGACCAGGCCGTTATATGAGAGGGCCTCGGCCGCCCGTTTTTTGCGCTCGCAAAGGGTGTAGAGCCGGTACGCCAGTTCCCGTGCGATTTCTGCGGTGGACCCCATACCGGCGATCAGGCCTGCCGCAGCCCCTTCCCCGCCGGAATTCATGGCACGGATTAAATGATGAACCCCTTCCCAGGCGGTCAGGCGTTTGTCGGTAGCCGGGTCCCAGGTTTCATCCAGCTCATCTGGTCTGAAGAGCCGCACCTTGCCCCCTTTGGAGGCCAGAATACCTGCCTCCTCCATGCCTTTGACGCTTGTGTTTTTTGCTTTGGAAAGGGTTTCCGCGATCCCGTACTCTCCTTCGTTAAACCCCATTTGTTCAAACCAGGCGACAGCCCACCGGGTATCCGCGTCAAAATCCCCTTCCTGCTCCGCCAGGGTCTCGTCCAGGGTTTGATTGATCAGGGCCAGGGCTTCCCGCACGGAAAGGGGGTTGCCTGCGGCATCCAGAACCTTGGCAAAACGGGTATAAACCGCCATACCCGGACCGATGGCGGCCTGGGCAAGATCCACGGGTGCAATATTGCCGCGTTGTAAATGGACGAGGGCCACGGGTAATTCGGATTTAAGGGCCGCCACAAATTCCTGCCGGGTGGCCATCCCCTCGCTTTCCGGACGCTTGCGGCAGACAAGGATGATGCTGGAAGCGAGAGCATTCTTTCCTGCTTTTAGTTTATTTGCTGATTCGGTCTTGATTGGCCATGTGCCAGTTATGGCAAATCCTGCTTCGATGACAGCCCCCAAAAAGGTATCCCAACCAGTATTTGTCGTACCGTCACCTCCATCACTTTCGGCCTGTTTGAAGGCGTAATAGATGGTGACCGGAAAGGCTGGATGCGCTTGTTCGGTGAGGCGGTGCATGGCCTGAGTCATGCCGGATAGAAAGAACGCCTCTGCGTGCTTCTTGCCGCCATGTCTATAGGACGTAACCACAAGTTCCTCGGCCTTGGGCACTGCGAGCGTAGTGAATAGGTCAGGGAAGACGGCTTTCAAAGAGCGGCGCAACCAAACATAGAAGAAGTCCGATAGATCAGCATACGGAACGTTGTCATAGTAGGGCGGATCAGTCGAAACTATTCGTGGGAAATGGAGAGCAAGGGAAGTCGCGTCCATTTGCGATGCGTTGCCAACCGAAGCAGTTGGCGCGAGTGAAGCAATGCCTTTCACTTGTCGTTCGAGCAGGTTGGCGAAACTACCGGTCGAGCGTGATAACAGATTACACTCAGCGAAGTCCCACTTCATCTGGAGCGCCCCCATAGAAAATGTGACTATCATTTGTTGGTTAATATTGTTCCAACCACAACAATTGCTCAGCTGGTTAGCTTGCTGATCAATCAAGAAGGCCAGATAGACGGCAATGGCTTCTCCGTAAGCGCCAGCACCGATGCCTCCATAGGCGAGAGAACTACCGTCATCAGGCAGACCTGCGCCGATGGCGTCGAGTTTCACCCGCTCACGTGCTTCCTGCACCAAATCGGAAAAGGTGGTCAACGCCGCGATCTGGCGGGGAGTAAAAAGATGCCTCCACTCCTTCAGCCCATAAATGCAAGGCGTGAAAGCTCTAGCGTCCTCAACGAATGATCCTTCAGGCATCCAGGTTGGTTCCGCCTTTCGGGCGACAGCTTCAATTTCTGGTGTCGGTGACAGGTATACCCGTCTGCGGTCACCTTCGGCAACGATAGCCATAAGCCGAACGCCCATGCGTTCGGCTTTACCCTCCGCCCTGATGTGGTCGCCCGTCATTGGAATACCTGACATCAAACAGCTAAAATTTGCACCGCGTGCGAGCTTTGTGCCATTCTTCGCGCCTTTCGCGTCCTTCGGCTTTCCCACCTTCACAGTAAACCGATAGCCGCCGTTCTCAATCACCGGTTCCACATAGGTTTCCTTACCCGCTTTGGTGGAAAGCATGAAGGTGGAGGCAAGCGGCACGTCCACATCCGCAAATGCCGGATTCGGACTTTTCACGGTGCGCGCCCAGAGCCAGGCGATCACGGTAAGTTTTCTGCCTGCATAGGGCTTGAGGTCTGGCCGTTCTTTCACCATTTCCGCCGTGATCTCAATTTTGGGATAGAGATGGCCGATGCGCCGTTCCGCCTCATCCCGCATCCATTTGCCGTAATAGCGCACATCCTAGGCCAGGCCTTGAGCGCCCTTCCAGGTTTTTTCAAACAGTCCTTTTTCGCTGCGGGATTCGGGATTTACCGGCGGCCGGCCTGCAAATTTAGGCGGGATTTCGATCATGGCCTTATTAATCATCACGGCCACGGGGTTTAAATCCGAGGCATAGCTTTCAAGCCCCAGGCGCTGGGCCTCCAGGGGCAGAGCACCGCCTCCGGCAAAGGGATCATGGAAGGCCGGGAGTTTGTGCCGATCAAACAGTTCGCGGGCTTTCGGGTGATCCGCATTTTCCGCACAGGTGTATCGCCAGCTTTGCCATATCTCATCCCGGGCCTGCTGCAAGACCTTTTCATTGGTGGTGTTTTCCCACAGCACCAGATCCTCGATGATTTTAAACAGCCGCAGCCGTTCTTTTTCCTGGGCCTTTTCCGTGGGAAAGATGTCCGGATGGCTGGACGGGTCATCCACCATCTGGGAGAAAATCACGGCCCGGGCCGCTGCCAGAGGACGCCGCGCCCACCAGAGGTGCAGGGTGCTCGGGTGCCCGTGCCGGATGGATTTCTCCCGGGCCGACGCCGTGTTGATGGCATCTAAGGGCAGGGCCACTTCGATGAGTTTTTTTTTATAGGTCATCGTTTTCTTTCCATGCTGGTCATTTGCCTGTCATCTTAGAAATAAGGCATACTATGCTGAAATAATCCGCCGAAGACAGGCGCAATATCAATATTGTAAGTTGTTGCAAACAACTTACAACTGATTGCAACTTAATTAACCTAAAATTTGCTATATTTAAAATAGGTTATAAAACAATTAACAAAACGAATTGCGTTTTAATTGCGTTTAATTGCGTTTTACTTTTATCCTGCTGGTCCGCTTCTCCTCTGCGCTTCAGCATCTCTGCACGATTTAATTCATGATTTCTCCCTTTGCCAGCAATTCCGAAAAATCATAATTCACGCTGGTCACGCCAAAATCCGGCTCCCGT
>CAZFWD010000313.1:0-5449 GCA_964522535.1 uncultured Desulfonema sp. | reverse complement strand
GAGGGCGATCTCATCATTGAAATCAACCACAAGGCGATCAAAACCGCCGCGGATTATCATGGCATCATTCGTGATATAAAAAAAGGGGAGGCGGTTCAGCTCTACATCAAACGATCGCACAGGGGTTATCTTGTCATCGAGCTGACCAAATAATAAATAATAAATGGATATCTCCTCACCGGCCAAGATCAACCTGTTTCTTCAGATCACCGGCAACCGGGCGGACGGCTACCATGATATCCTGTCATTGATGTGCTGCATCGGGCTTTCCGATACCATTCGGTTAAGACTTGATGAAAAGACGATATCCCTCGAATGCGCTCACCCGGACGTTCCCAAAGACGCATCAAACCTCGCCTGGCGCGCGGCCAAACTGTTTTTTGATATTTACGGATCCGGCAGGGGCGTCCACATCGCCCTGGATAAAAACATCCCCGTAGGCGCCGGACTGGGCGGCGGCAGCAGCAATGCCGCGGCCCTTCTAAAGGGATTAAACACCCACTACGGGCGACCTTTTTCCCAGCCGGAGCTGATGGGCATGGCGCGCTCTCTGGGGGCCGATGTGCCGTTCTTTATTCTCAGCAAACCCGCCATCGCGAGCGGGATCGGCGATATCCTCGAGCCCTACGATCACCTGACGCCCTACCCGCTCCTTCTGGTATTTCCGCCCACTCCCATCTCCACGGCCGAGGTTTATAAAAAATTAAGATTGACAGAAAATAAAAAAATTATTAACAAAATTATTTTTGGATCAAACTGGGGTACGCATGCACTCGGACTTCTGTATAACGACCTTGAGGCCGCCGCATCCGCGATTTGCCCGGAGATAAAGGAGGCAAAACAGGCCCTGCTGCAACACGGCGCCTTAGGAGCGGCGATGTCCGGCAGCGGATCCGCCGTTTTCGGGGTTTTTGAAACTTTCCAGAAAGCCCGGAAGGCATTCAGGGCCATATCAGAAAACAGCCGATGGATGCTTCGCCCGACCCGTATCCTTAACTGAACGGGCAAAGGCTTAAACGCGGGGGTTTGCTTTTTTTGCCGGTCAAGGGTGATGGGGCGTCGTCAAGCGGTAAGACACAGGATTTTGGTTCCTGCATTCGGAGGTTCGAATCCTCCCGCCCCAGCCATAAACCAAAGATCAACCGATGAAACGTGAATGAGATGACAAACGAAAACGGATTTTTCATTTTTTCCGGCAACTCAAACCCGGATCTGGCCAACGCGATCTGCGCCTACCTGAAGAAAAAGCCGGGGGGCGCAAAGGTCAAACGGTTCAGCGACGGCGAGATTCAGATTGAGATCAACGAAAACGTCCGGTCCAGGGACGTGTTTGTGGTTCAGTCGACCAGTTCTCCGGTGAATGACAACCTTGTGGAACTGCTGCTGATGATCGATGCCTTCAGAAGGTCGTCGGCGCACAAAATCAACGCGGTGATTCCCTATTTCGGATACGCCCGCCAGGACAAAAAGGTGGCGCCCCGGGTTCCGATCAGCGCAAAGCTGGTGGCGGACCTGCTGACCACCGCAGGGGCGGACCGGATCATCACCATGGACCTTCATGCCGGCCAGATTCAGGGGTTCTTCAACATCCCCGTGGACAACCTGTTTGCCGCTCCGGTGCTGATCAGTTACATCATGAAAACATTCCCCGAGGAAAAAATCATCGTATCCCCGGACGCCGGCGGGGTGGAAAGGGCAAGGGCGTTCGCAAAGCGGCTGAACTGCGGGCTGGCCATCGTGGACAAGCGCAGGGACGCCCCGAACAAGGCCAAGGCCATGGCGGTCATCGGGGATGTGACCGGCAAAAAAACGATCATTATTGACGATATGGTGGATACCGCCGGGACCCTCGCGGAAGCGGCCCACGCAATCATGGAACACGGCGCCAAAGAGGTTCATGCCTGTTGCACCCATCCCGTGCTTTCAGGTCCGGCCATCGATCGCATCACGGATTCACCCTTAAAATCGGTGGTGGTGACGGACACCATTCCGTTGTCCGAAAAGGGCAAATCCTGCCCAAAGCTGAAGGTGCTGTCCATTGCCGAACTGATGGGTGAAGGGATCATTCGAAGCCATACCGGCGACTCGGTAACCTCTTTATTTATATAATAAAATTAATTTTTTTGCATGGGAGGCAAAAATATTGGAAACACATCAGCTAAAAGCCCGGATTCGAAACACCACCGGAAAGGGGGCTGCACGCACCCTTCGCAGACAGGGCATGATGCCCGCGGTGCTTTACGGGTCCGACATACAAAACGTCCCGCTGGCGGTCAGCGCCTATGATATCGAATACCTGTTCACCCGAATCAACTACGCCCAGGCGCTGTTGAACCTTACGGTGGAGAACGGCCAGCCCTATGAAAAAACGGTGATGGTCAAAGAGGTGCAGGCCGATCCCCTGACGCAGAAATACCTGCACGTGGATTTTTACGAGGTCAAAATGGATCGAAAAATCACCACCACGGTTCCGGTCGTCACCACGGGCGTGGCCAAGGGGGTTGCGGAAGGGGGGATTCTGCAGATCATTCGGCGGGAGCTGGATGTGACCTGCCTTCCCGGCGACATTCCGCAGCAGCTTAAAATCGACATCTCTGATCTGGGAATCGGGGATTCGATCCATATCGCGGACATTCGGCCGGAAGGCAATATCGAAATTCCGTTTGAAACAAACTTTACCGTTGTGGCCGTGGTCAGCCCCAAGATCGTGAAGGAAGAGGCCGAGGCGGTGGAAGAAGAAGCGGCTGAGGAAGGAGAAGAGAAGGAGACGGAGGAGGCGTCCGAGGAATAGCAGAGGCCTATCCCTTCAGGCGGAACCCCCCGAATCTGCTTTCATTCTATAAGTAAAACCGTCAGCCCCGGGAATTCCTTAAGATGCCGGACAACACCCTCTGGATGATTGTGGGCCTTGGCAACCCGGGCCGAAGGTATGAACAAACCCGGCACAACATCGGGTTTCTGATCATCGACCGGCTGGCTGAGCGATACGGCATCTTCCTGACCCGGAAAAAATTTGAAAACCTCTACGGAAAAGGGGAAATCGAGGGGGTAAGCGTGCTGCTATCCAAGCCGATGGCCTACATGAACCGCAGCGGTTTCCCGGTATACCGGCTGGCGATGCATTACGGAATCGGATTTAACCATCTGCTGGTTATACATGATGATGTGGATATTGATTTGGGAATTCTAAAAATTAAAGTGAAAGGAGGGCATGGCGGACACAACGGTTTAAAATCCATCATCGATGCCGTAAACGGCGGGGAATTCCCCCGCATTCGAATCGGCATCGGGCGTCCCCCGGCGCATGTGGATGACGCCACGGAGCATGTTCTCGGCAGGTTTTCAGCCGAGGAAAAAAAGGCCCTAAAGCCCGTGCTTCAGCGCGCAGAGGATGCCGTAACGACAATCATCCGTAAAGGGATTACCAAAGGCATGAATCAATTTAACCAAACCGTTCAAACCGGTTAACCTAAAACATGTAGGGAGGAAGATATGCAATCTGTAATCGCAAATATTCCATTGACGTGCTCGCTGATCGGGGTGGTGGGAATACTGTATTCCCTGGCGGTCGCCGTTTATATCAAAGGCAAACCCGCAGGAACAGAAAAAATGGCAGAGATCGCAGCCGCGATCCAGGAGGGGGCCATCGCCTACCTCAGACGCCAGGCAAAGAGCATGGGTACCGTGGGCCTGGTCATTTTCATCGTGATCTTTTTCACCCTTGGCGTCAAAACCGCCATCGGATTTTTCGTGGGGGCGCTGGCCTCCTTTTTGGCCGGCTATATCGGCATGCGGGTTTCGGTCCTGGCCAATGTCCGGACCGCCGAAGCCTCAAAGCAGGGCCTGGCCGCCGGCCTGGCCTTGGCGTTCAAGGGCGGTTCCGTGACCGGCATGCTGGTGGCCGGACTTGCCCTGACCGCGGTGGCCGGGTATTATACCGTGCTGATTAAATACGGGGCCCCCCTGAAGGATACGATTGAGGCCCTGGTGGCCCTGGGTTTCGGCGGCAGCCTGATCTCCATCTTCGCCCGTCTGGGCGGCGGTATCTTCACCAAGGGTGCTGACGTGGGCGCCGACCTGGTGGGCAAGGTTGAAGCGGGTATTCCGGAGGACGACCCGAGAAACCCGGCAACCATCGCCGACAACGTAGGCGACAACGTGGGCGATTGCGCCGGCATGGCCGCGGACCTGTTTGAAACCTACGCGGTCACCACGGTCGCTGTGATGCTTCTGGGCTTCCTGTTATTTGACGGAAATGTCATGTCCGTCCAGTACCCGCTGATCCTGGGCGCGGTCTCGATCCTGGCATCGATCATCGCCACGGCTTTTGTCCGCCTGGGCAAAAACGAATACATCATGGGCGCCCTTTACAAGGGGATGTTCGGAGCGGCCATCATCGCGGCCGTCGCCTTTTATTTTGTGACCACATCCACCCTTACCGGCGGATTAAACGGCATTTCCGCGCTGAATATCTACTACTCCGCGCTGATCGGCCTTGTTCTCACGGTGCTGATCGTGATCATCACCGAATACTACACGGGGATTTATCCCCCCGTTAAAAAAATCGCCGAGGCATCAACCACCGGCCATGCCACCAACATCATCGCCGGACTGGGAACCAGCCTTCAGGCCACTGCGGCCCCGGTGCTTGCCATCTGCCTGGCCATCGGCCTGGCCTATTCTTTTGCCGAGCTTTACGGCATTGCGGTGGCCGCGGTGTCCATGCTGTCCATGACCGGTATGGTCATCGCCATCGACGCCTACGGTCCGATTACGGATAACGCCGGCGGGATCGCCGAGATGGCCGGAATGGATGACAGTGTCCGGGCCGTGACCGACCCGCTGGACGCCGTCGGAAACACCACCAAGGCGGTTACCAAGGGGTATGCCATCGGATCCGCGGGTCTGGCGGCCCTGGTCCTGTTTGCCAGTTATACCCAGGAGTTCGCACTGAGGGGCGGAGAAGGCGTCGCTGCAATCTCTTTTGATCTGAGCAACGTGGACGTCATCATCGGGCTTTTCATCGGCGGGCTTTTGCCTTTCCTTTTTGCATCCTTTGCCATGGGCGCCGTAGGAAGGGCGGGCGGCGCCGTGGTGGACGAAGTGCGGCGGCAGTTCCGGGATATCCCCGGCATCATGGAAGGGACCGCCAAACCGGATTACGGCGCATGCGTTGACCTGGTGACCCGTTTTGCATTGAAAGAAATGATGGTTCCCGCGCTGCTTCCGGTGGTCGCCCCCCTGTTGGTGGGCTTCCTGCTCGGAAAGGTGGCCCTCGGCGGGCTTTTGATCGGAAGCATCGTCACCGGTCTGTTTGTCGCCATTTCCATGACCACCGGAGGGGCCGCCTGGGACAATGCGAAAAAATATATTGAAGACGGTTACTTCGGCGGGAAAGGCAGCGACGCCCATAAAGCCGCGGTCACCGGCGACACGGTCGGCGACCCCT
>CAZFWD010000312.1:0-23784 GCA_964522535.1 uncultured Desulfonema sp. | reverse complement strand
GATCCGGGAGGGTATCGTTGTGGGGGAGGGGGCGGTGGTGGGCGCCGCTGCGGTCGTCACCGGCGATGTGCCTCCCTATGCCATCGTGGTGGGGCATCCGGGTAAGATCGTAAAATATCGCGGCAAGGCCGAAAAAAAGCGCGGCATATTTTCACGGTTTTTTGGAAGAAGATAAACCCTGTTTTTTTTGATGCCGAGAGACCGGCATGAATACTTTGATCAATAAAATAGATACCGCCGCCGTGACGCTTCGACCGGAACGGTTGACGGACATACGTTCCTGGCAGGGACATATTCCGTTTGCGTTTTATCTTGTAAAAACGCTTCGACCGAAGCTGCTTGTGGAGCTGGGCACGCATAAGGGGGATTCCTACTGCGGCTTTTGCCAGGCGGCAGCCTCCTTCGGCACCAACACCCGGTGTTACGCGGTGGATACCTGGGCGGGGGATCCGCAGGCCGGGTTCTATGGGGATGATGTTTTTTTTGACTTGAAAGCCTATCATGACAGGAAATACGGTCATTTTTCAACCCTGCTGAGAATGCGCTTTGATGAGGCCGCGACCCGGTTTGAAGATCATACGATTGACCTGTTGCATATCGATGGGCAGCACAGCTATGAGGCGGTCAAGTATGATTTTTTGACCTGGCTGCCGAAAATGAGCCCCCGGGGGATTGTGCTGCTGCATGATACTCGGGTGTTTGAGGATGATTTCGGCGTCTGGAGGCTGCTGGACGAGGTAAAACACCGCTTTCCGGTGTTTGAGTTTTTTCATTCCCACGGCCTGGCGGTCATCGGCGCAGGCGCGGATTTTCCTGAGCAAATCCAAGGCATGTTCCAGGCCGAGGCTGAAGAGGCCGCTATTTTGAGGGATTTTTTTGAAGATCTGGGCGGTAAAATCGTGATCCCCAAACCGGAAGGCCCGGTTTGGGTTTCGTCCCACCCCGTCAACTACGCGCATTTTTTGAATGATGAACCCAAGTATGGGGCCGATAAGGCGGACGACCCGGTTGTGAGCCCGGATGCGCGGGAATTAACATTGTTGAAGAAAAACACGCTTGAACAGGGTCCCCGCGTCAGCGTCGTGATTCCGGCTTACAACCACGAGGCTTACATCATGGAGGCGGTCGACAGCGTCTTATCGCAATCCCTGGACGATTTTGAGCTGATCCTGATCGATGACGGCTCCACAGACCGGACCCTTGAGCATTTAAAGACCATCACCGATAACCGGATCAGCATTTTTACCCAGGAAAATCAGGGGGCGGCAGGGACCATCAATACCGGCATCGGCATGGCCCGGGGAAGCTATATCGCCATACTCAACTCGGATGATGTGTTTCATCCCGATCGATTAAAAAGGATGAGCGAATATCTGGATCAACACCCCGATATCGCGATCACATCCAGTGTTGTTCAGCCGATTGATGCCGAGGGGAACCGGATAGAAGGCCGAAAGGATTATGATTACTGGACGGACTGGTACGCGGATGCGGTCAAGCGGTATCGCGAGGGCGGATCGGCCCTGGCATCTCTGCTGGTCCGCAATTTTGTGGTTTCCACCTCCAATATTTTTGCCCGGGCCTCTGTGTTTAAGAGCGGGCTTTCCTTTAATAATAATTTAAGATATTGTCATGATTATGAATTTTTAATAAAGGCGATGCAGATTCACGGGTTTTACCTGTTTGAAGAACCGCTGTTAAACTACCGGCTGCATGAACAGAATACCATTTTGGAGGATGTGTTTTTAAGGCGCCTTGAGATTATTTTCAGCATATTCAACGCCGTTGACATCCCGGGTCTGCAGGGGAAGACAAGCCGGCCGCGCATGCGCCGAAACGAGATGTTGCAGGCGCTATATGAAAACCCGGACATCAACCCGGCCCCCGTTATCGGCCAGTTCCAGAAAGCCCTTGAAGAAAAGCAATCCGCATTGGCGGCGTCCGGCGACCAGATCAAAGCGCTTCAGCAACAGGTTGATGCCAGGGAAAGGAAATTAAAGCAGGCGGATGCGTGGCTTCAGAAATTTCAGCAGCAAAACACCCATCAGGATGAAATCATCCGGCGGCAGGAGGAAACCATCCGGCGGCAGGATGAATCCATCAGGCATAAGGATGAATCCATCAAAGCCCTTTCAGATCAGGCCGCGAATTTAAACGAGGTGTTAAGGCAAAAGGATGAGCAGCTGAACAGGGCATCCAAAGACATAGAGAACCTGCAGACCGCGTTAACCGCCAAGAATGAGATGCTCAATGAAATTTTTTCCTCAAAGGGCTGGCGCTGGCTGACGCGATACCGGCGCATGAAGGAAAAGACGTTCTTTTTTCTGCATTCCAAAAGAAGGGGTGTCGAAAACAACGGGCCTTCCGGATTGCCTTATGAAGCACGCATAAAACATCGAATAAGAAAAAATCGACCCAGGATACTCCATGTGATTGCAAACGTCATGACCGGGGGATCCACGCGTCTGGTTCTGGATCTGATCGAAAACCTCGGACACAGGTATGAACAGGAGGTGGTGACCTCCTACATTCCCTCGCCCCCGGATTATACCGGGTTTGTGTGCCACCTCATGGCGGGGAACGATCTTCATCATCGACTCAGTGAATTTTTAAAAAACAATCGACCGGATATCTTGCATATTCATTACTGGGGGGAATGTGATGAATCCTGGTACGCCAACTTTTTCAAGCCGGCTGAAAACGATGACTACCTCGTGATTGAAAACATCAACACGCCGGTGGCGCCTTTTATCAGCAGGTGTGTGACCCGGTATGTTTATGTCAGCCATTACGCCATGAATTATGATCGGCCGATTCAGGAAAAGTCCTCAGTGATTTATCCCGGCAGTGATTTTACCCTGTTTCAGCGAAACGGCGCACCGGTGCCGGACAATACCATCGGTATGGTTTACCGATTGGAAAAAGACAAGCTGAAGGAAGACGCCATTGAGGTTTTTATTCAGGTCGCCAAGCGGCGCCCTCAGACAAAATGCTACATCGTTGGGGGGGGCACGTTTCTGGCATCCTATCGCGATCAGGTTCAGGCCTCCGGTACGGCGGGTAATTTTGTTTTTACGGACTATGTTCCTTATGCGGATTTGCCGGATTTATACAGAAAATTTTCAGTTTTTGTGGCGCCGGTCTGGAAGGAGAGCTTTGGCCAGGTATCCGCGTTCGCCATGAGTATGGGGATCCCGGTGGCCGGCTATGATGTCGGGGCGTTATTCGAAATCCTCGGTGGAAAGGAATTTCTGGGGAAAGATGTGAATCAGCTCGCGGCTATTATTCTTGATCTTTTGGATGACCGCAAAAAGAGAATCAAGGTCGGTCGGTTAAACCATAAGCGGGCCATGGAAAACTTTTCCGTGGAGGCCATGATAACATCCTATGATAAACTTTACACGCAGTTGCTGGCCGGCAGAAAATAAACCCGCGCATTCAGGAAAAGCCGAATGTTATGCGAATCAATTTGCGGCAATGCCGATTAGATCTCGGCGTAAAAGCCCGGAGTTGTTTGTTTAGATGAAACCGCTGAAGATTTTACTCCCGGTTCATGTATTTTTTCCCGATCACTTCTACGGCACGGAGACATATACCTTAGAGCTTGCAAAAAATTTGCAATCACTGGGCCATTTTCCGATTATTCTGACCGCCACCCCATACGGTGAAAAGGGCGCGGGCACGCTTTATTCCCAGTATGAATATGACGGGCTGCCGGTTCATGTGATTGATTTGAACCTCAAGCCCCATAACCGCTTCAAGCAGACCTATTATCGTCCGGAACTGAAGCCGCTTTTTGCTGAAATTATTTCAAACATCAACCCGGACATCGTGCATGTGACCCATCTGATAAACCACACCGGCATCCTGCTGGAGGTCCTGAGGGATCAAAAAATCCCTGCGGTGGCGACCCTGACGGATTTTTACGGCTTCTGTTTTAACAACAAACTGCAGAAGGCGGATGGCTCATTGTGCAGGGGGCCCAATCGAAAATCCACCAACTGCATCGCGTGCTATCTGTCCTGCGCCCCGCAGCTTCCTTTTCAAGATGCCATCAAATTGTTGGCAGGCCATAAATATGCGCTCAGCCTGGTTGCGCGGGCATTAAACATTTTAATAAAAATTCCCGGTATGCGAAAAGGCAGGACCGCCGGCCATGTGCTGGATGTGACCCGGCGTATCGATACGCTCAGATACCTTTACGCCGCCTACCAGATCATGATTGCGCCCACGGATTTTCTGTTTGAAGCCTATAGTGAAAACGGGTTTTATCCGGACCGGTTAAGAAAGATAAATTTTGGTATTAATTTGGATATGCTCAAGGGGTATTTGAATGCCGTGCGCACGGGTGGCTCGATAATCCGTTTCGGATACATCGGACAGATTCTCGAGCATAAAGGGGTTGACCTGCTGGTGAGGGCGTTTAAGACGTTGGATGGACATTACAAAGAAAAAAAATCCTTAATCCTTTATGGCCCCCAGGACCAGGATCCCGAATACACGGCCTATTTAAAACAACTGGCCTCCGATGATGCCAAGATTATTTTTGCAAACACCTTTCCAAGGGAAGAGCTCCCGAAACGGCTGTCGGAAATCGATGTGCTGGTGATTCCTTCCCGATGGTATGAAAACAGCCCTTTGGTGCTTTTATACGCCCTGGCGACCCGGACCCCGGTGATTGTGACCGATGTCAAGGGGATGAATGAATTCGTGAAATCGGGCTTTAACGGATACACCTTTGAAAAAAATAATGCGGCCCATCTGGCTGCGATCATGCAGAAATTCCTTGACGCCCCCGGACTGATGGCAAGGTTGTCCGAAAATGCGCAATACACCAAGGATAGTTCCGATCATGCGCAGGCGGTGCTTTCGATATACAAGGAGGTGCTGGCGAATAAAAAGGAAAAGGGACCGCCCCTGAAATGAAAATTCTTTATACCGTTCATCAATTTTTGCCGGATTTTTTCAGCGGTACCGAGATTTTGACCTATGATACCGCAAAGGAGATGGTAAAAAGGGGGCATGAGGTTTGCATTTTCACCGGTCATCTGGGTAAACAGGAAAAAAAACCGTCATGGGCGACCGATTCCTATGAAATTGACAGGCTGCCGGTGTATCGCTTTTTTTATGCCCCCGACGCGCCCGGGATTGCGAAAAACCCCATAAAATCCGAGTATGATAACCCGGCAGCCCTGGATTTTTTCAAGGAGACGGTCACTGAGATAAAACCGGATATCGTTCATTTTTATCATCTTCAGCGGATGTCGGCGGAAATGATTGATATCTGCGCGGCATTCAACCTTCCGATGGTGTATTTTGCGACGGATTTCTGGGCCATGTGTCCCAAACAACAGCTTTTTTTGCCGGATTACAGCTTCTGCGAGGGGCCGAACGATTTATGCGTCAATTGCCTGCGCCATTTTTTGGCGGATTCCCGGTTTAAAGTCATCAATAGCGTGGTCAAGCGGATTCCCGACCGTATGTTAAGATATCTTGTCCGGTACCTCACCGAGCACAATCAGCCGACATGGTCAAAGGCGGAGCAGGTGAGGGCACTCGTTAAAAGGGACGGATTTCTTAAAAAGCGGTTTAAAAAAATTGATAAGATTCTCGTTTCAACCTCTTTTATGGCCGAGGCGTTCAAGAAATGGGGAATGGAGGGGTCAAAACTGGGCTGTCTGGCCTTTGGCATAGACGACTGTTCGATCGGCCCAACTTTCGAGAAGGGGAATCAGGCAGGCCTGAGGATCGGTTTTATCGGCTCGCTGCTTGACCATAAGGGCGCTCATATCCTCATTGAAGCGATCCGGCGTCTTCCCGATAATCTGCCTGTCGAGGTTTCGCTTTACGGGGATATGACTCAGTTCCCGGAGTATGCGAAACGATTGGTGAAGTTGGCGGGTGATGATCCCCGAATACGGTTTAAAGGAACCTTTCGACCTGAAAGGATCAGCCAGGTCTTTTCCAGCATGGACCTTTTGACTGTCCCGTCGCTGTGGCATGAAAATACGCCGCTTGTGATCTATTCGGCCCAGCAGTCAAAGGTGCCGATCATCGGCTCAAATGTAAGCGGCATCAGTGAAATTGTCTCCGATGGCGTAAACGGCTTGCTTTTTGAGCGGGGGAATTCCGCGGCCCTGGCTTTTATCATTGAGACCCTGTGTAACGACCGTGCGCGGGTGAAGGCACTCTCCAGGAATGCGCGTGTTCCCAATTCATTATCCGCCTACGCGGATCGCCTGGAGGCGGTGTATATGCAGATAAAAACATAACTGGTTTAATTCATATAAATAATCATTAAGGCGGCATATCGCTATATTTGTAATGCGTGATCATTTTCAAGGTTTAAGGATATTGATCCATGAAATGTCTGGTCTTAGGGGGAGCGGGTTTTATCGGGTCCCATCTTGTTGACGGAATGGTTGCCGCCGGGCACCATGTCCGGATGTTTGACCTTCCGAATATCAGTCTGAAGAATTTACAAAACAATATCAAGCAGATTGATATGGTGTGCGGTGATTTCAATAATATTGAGGATGTTTCCAGGGCGTTAAAAGGCATGGATGTTGTTGTTCATCTGGTCTCATTAACGCTCCCCGGTCCGTCAAACGAAAATCCGATATATGATGTGGAAAGCAATGTGGTGTGCACCCTGCGTTTGCTTGAAAGATCCCTTCAGGCGGGGGTGAAAAAAATTGTTTTTGCATCATCAGGGGGAACGGTTTATGGAATACCGAAAACACTGCCGATTCCGGAAACCCATGCCACAGACCCCATCTGTTCATATGGAATCACCAAGCTCACCATTGAAAAATATTTAAACCTTTTTGATGTGTTACACGGCTTAACGCATGTTGTTTTAAGGCTTGGAAATCCATACGGGGAGCGTCAGAAAAGCAACAATATTCAGGGGGCTGTCTCTGTTTTTCTTGGAAAAGCATTGAAGGATGAGGAAATTGTGATATGGGGGGATGGCTCGGTGGCGCGGGATTATTTTTATATTCAAGATCTGATCAATGCATTCGTAAAAGCGATTGAATCAGATACACCATCAAATATTTATAATATTGCAAGCGGAACCGCCACCTCGCTAAAGGATCTGATTGCAACCATCGAGCAGATTACCGGGAAAAACCTGAAGGTTCGGTATGTTCAGGGAAGAAAATTTGATGTGCCGGCAAACTGCTTGGATGTCACCCTGGCATTTAAAGAGCTTAAATGGCGGCCGGAAAAATCTTTGACCGAAGGGATTAAAAGAACCTGGATGTGGCTGAAGCGCCAATCGATAAGCTGAAATTTAGACAAAATTTAATTTATAAAATCGCAAAAAAGTCCATGATAAAATTCCATACCTATAAAAAATATCAAATGGACAGGGACCAGATTATCGATTTTACTTTGGATATTCCAAGTAAAAGATATGATTCCGCGACCGAACCTTTTGGCTTTTTGGGCTGGGTGGTTGGAAACAAAATAAAGATTGAAAAAATCGAGATCGTTGCGAATGGGTTTCACATTTTAAGCCTGCCGGTTGAATTAAGCAGGCCGGAACTGTTTGCGAAATATCCGGGTAACCCTGCCGGCGACAAACTGGGCTTTTTTAAATATATGAACCCGTACTGTTTGCCTGAAAATTTCATTATTGATGTTTTTGCCGTGGCGGCCAATTGTTCGAGAATACAGTTATTTCAAATCGAAGGCACACGAAAGGCGTTTTCAAAACCATTTTATTTCGACATCAACCCATTGATTATCAATTCCCTGGGCAGGACCGGCAGCACCTATTTGCTTGCCTTGTTGGGGATGCACCCGGAGGTCGTCACCTATAAACCCTATGAGGCCGAAGCCAGATATGTTTCATACTGGGTGCAGATGTTTTTAAACCTGGGTAACCCTCAAACCTGGATGTGCCCGCTGGTCGCATATGACCGATCATCTTCCGATTGGATTTATGGCAATTCCCATGAGCGGCCTTTTCACTATGGCATATATCCTGAGATCATCGGCTGGGCGTTTAATGATTATTTAAAAGACAGTTATGTGTTTATCATGCAGAGCCTTCAGGGCCATTATCAAAAGGTTGCCGCCCTCGAAAAGAAAAAAGACCCGAAATTTTTATGCGAAAAATTCATCCCGGACTATTTCACGGAAAGGGTGATTGAATTGATTCCCTCATCCAAAGAGGTCATTCTTGTCAGGGATTTCAGGGATATGTTGTGCTCGATTAGGGCGTTTAATGCCAAAAGAGGTTATTATGCGTTTGGACGCGAAAAATTTTCCAGCGACGCGGAGTATATTGCAAAGGGTTTAAAAAACGGCACTCAGAAACTGCTGTGGGCGTGGGAAAAAAGAAAGAAAAGCGCATGCCTGATTAAATATGAGGACCTTGTTTTATCCCCCGAATCAACTTTAAAAGGGTTGTTTGAATTTTTGGGGGTGGACGCATCCCCATCAACGGTTCAAAAAGTTATCAAGACAGCAAACAGAATAGAATATAAACGTCAGAAAGCACATACCACAAGCAAGAATCAGCAAAGCTCAATCGGCAGGTATCATACGGAACTGGACCCGGATCTGCTGGAGTTATGCAATGAGGCATTCTCAGAAAGCCTTAAAGGATTCGGTTATCTGTAAAAGTTAAAACTTTCCGGACGGTTTGTCTACCATGGCCGAATGCGGCCTGTTGTTCGCCTGACACTATTAGACAAGATTCTGATTTTTTTATCTAAACATGTCTATTGGGGATTTCTTCTCAAGGGTCGTAAAATCTGTACAGCAAAAAAAAGATCAATGCGAGGACGGATTGCCAGGCGTGCCGGAAAAACTTAAATCAAACCCGGGACGGGTCTTATTTTTCCTCCTGTTTCCGGCCATCGGGCTGCTGATCTATTCCAACACCTTCCACAGCCCGTTTATTCTCGATGATGCCCATCAAATCTATGAGAACCCGTATATCCGCATGACGGATTTTTCATGGCGGATCTTTTCG
Organism: uncultured Desulfonema sp.; assembly: GCA_964522535.1. Classification (GTDB taxonomy): domain Bacteria; phylum Desulfobacterota; class Desulfobacteria; order Desulfobacterales; family Desulfosalsimonadaceae; genus DYLE01. The sequence continues at coordinate 14,795 of CAZFWD010000312.1, read as the reverse complement.
GATGTCATGAAAGGCCCCTCAGCATCCCGGCCTCTCGCCCATTTTAGTTTTGCCATAAATTATTACCTCCATCGGTATAACCTGCCCGGATATCATCTGGTCAACCTGATCATTCATCTTATGACGGGAATCCTTCTGTTTCTTTTTTTCAGAGCCACATTAAGGGTCTGCGCGCAGAACCATATTGTGGCGATGGATAAGAATAATCGGCTGTTTTCAATCGCCTTTTTTGCGGCGATGCTGTGGATGATTCATCCGGTGAACACCCAGTCCGTCACCTATGTGGTTCAGCGGATGAACAGCATGGCCGCCATGTTCTATATCCTTTCCCTATGGCTTTACACCAAAGCCCGGTTGTATCAGCAACGCAGGGCCGGGGCGGATACCCCTTTGTCAAAAAAAAAGCGGGTTGTCGGGATGTATTTTGCGGGATGCGCGGTTTCCGGGGTCTGTGCCCTGGCGTCCAAGCAGAATGCAGCCGTCCTTCCATTGTTTATCGTGTTGTATGAATGGTTTTTCTTTCAGGATTTGAGAAACCCCTTCTCCCGAAAACGGATGCTTTGGGTCTTGTGTGGGCTGGTTGTTTTTGCCGTCATCGCCCTGATGTATCTGGGTGGGGATCCGGCCGACCGCATCCTGTCCGGTTATGATCGCCGTGATTTTAACCTTCCCCAGCGGCTGATGACGGAGCTTCGCATCGTCATTTATTACATCAGTCTGTTGTTACTGCCCCGGCCCGGACGCCTGAACCTGGATTACGACTATCCGCTGTCCGATTCCCTCACCAGCCCCGCCACCACCCTGATCTGTTTGGTAAGCATCCTGAGCCTGATTCTGTTCGCATTCCGGGCGGCAAAACCCCATCGCTTGGTGTCCTTCGGCATCCTGTGGTTCTTCGGGAACCTTTTGGTGGAATCTTCCATCATCCCGTTGGCGCCTATATTCGAGCACCGGACCTATCTTCCCTACATGGTTCCGGCCTTGGCGGCCGTTTATTTTGTTTTTACCCGGTTTAAAAAAAAAGGCCGGGCAGTCATCCTGTTGAGCCTGACCGCCACCCTTTTTTTATTCTGGACCTACCAGCGGAACGACACCTGGCGGTCAAAGGTTTCCCTGTGGCAGGATTGTGTTTTAAAATCGCCTGAAAAAGCCCGGCCGTACAGCGGGCTTGGCGCGGCCCTTGCCGAAGAAGGCGGTTTTGAAGCCGCCGTGATGAATTTTAAAAAGGCCATCCGGTTGGAACCGGATTTTCTTCAGGCCCATCTTAACCTGGGGTATGCCCTTTTCCAGCAGGAAAGGTATTCGGAGGCTGAGGAATGCTTCAGAAACGTGATGAAATTCAACCCGAACAGCTCCCTGACCCATTTCCGTCTTGCCGATGCATTAAGGGCCCAGGGCAAGACGGATGAAGCTGTGGAACATTATTCCAGGGCCGTTGAATTGAACCCCAATGATTTGTACGCCCATCATTTTTTGGGGATCGCTTTGTATGAGGCGGGCAGGCTGGAAGAAGCCATAGCGTCCTTTCGCAACGCGCTTGACCTAAAAAAGGATGACCCGGAGGCTTATCTGGGACTGGGCGATGTGTATATGGCCCAGGGCGACCCGGCTCAGGCCATCGCGTATTATTTGAAGGCGGTGAAAATAAAGCCTGATTCCGCCGAAGCCTGCGGGAATCTGGGTAAGGCCCTTTTTAAACTGGGCAGAATCGATCAGGCGGCTGTTTATTTGGCAAGGGTGCTGGCGATAAACCCGGACCAGGTGGACGCGCATCTCGACCTCGGCATGATTATGGCGATGCAAGGCCGGTTTGGTGAGGCTGAGCATCATTTCCGGGCCGCCCTGAAACTGTCCCCTGGAAACAGCACCGCTCATAATAATATGGGGGCGTTATTGGCCCAGCAGCACAGGGATAAAGAAGCGATGGCGCATTTTCAAAGGGCGCTGGCGATAAACCCGAATTACTCGGATGCGCGGAATAATCTGGAGAAACTAATGCACAGATCGAAAAACAGGGCTCAATGACACGATCCCGAAGCCTGCTTCAAGGGATTTCGTTTCTGGTTTTTTTGGCTTGGGCATTTTGTTTTTTTGAATCCTATTTTTTTAAAAAAATTTACATGAGCGGGCAATGCGGGGATAAGGCAAAGACTGAATGAAATCAAAAACAAAAATATGTGCCGGTATCATAACCTATAACCCGAAGATCGAATCCCTCAAAGAGCTGTTAAAAATATTGGAAAATGAGGCAGATGGGATCGTCGTGGTGGACAACGGTTCTGCGAACGGGGATGTAATTTTTGATTTATTAAGGCAGTCGTTTCCTGATATTTATTTTATCAGAAATTCAGAAAATCGGGGGATCGCGACGGGTATGAATCAGGCCGCTTTCTATGCTGAAAAACAGCGGTTTGATTTTATATGGACGTTTGATCAGGACAGCCGGCCCGAAGTCGGACTGCGGCATAAACTTGAATCGGCGTTTTATGCCTTGAGTCAAGGACGGCGTGTCGCCGCGGTGGGACCCTGCCATAAGGATTTGCGAACAGGCGAGCGGGAGCCGTTCGTCAAATTCAGGCTTCCTCGAAATCGGCATTTGCTTGATAATTGCAAGGAGGATTTTATTGAATGTGATTTTTTGATTTCTTCGGGATGTTTGATCCCCCTCAAGGTGCTGCGGCACATCGGTTTTATGGAAGATGCGCTTTTTATTGATAATGTGGATTTAGAATGGTGCTTTAGGGCCCGGTTCAATGATTATTGCCTTTTTGGCATAAAGAATGCATTGATGTGTCATTGTATTGGGAATCGTCAGATCCATTTGCCCGTGTTCGGGGAGCGCATAAGATTTCATGAGCCGTCTCGCACCTATTACATGACGCGCAATCGTATTTTATTGTACCGGCGTCGGTACATTCCATGGGCCTGGAAGGTGCATGATGTTAACCGGTTTGTTTTCAAGATAATGGCTTCATTGCTGCTGAGTTCAAAACGAAAAGAACACCTCTTCAATTTCAGGAAAGGTGTTTATGACGCGTTAAAAGGGCATGATTTAGGATGATTACTGTGCTACATTAAGTTTAAATTGAAAAAAAACAGATCAAGGCTTGGGTTTGTGAATCAAGTCGATATTATCATTGTAAACTATAACAGTATGGATTATCTGGTAAACTGCCTGGACTCCGTTTACGGTTGCTTGGGCGACGGTATTGATGCGACCGTTCACGTGGCGGATAACGGCTCTACAGATAACCTTGAAGTACTGTCAGAGCGGTTTCCGCATTTGGCTCTGACTGAAAATAAGACCAATGCGGGTTTTGCCAAGGCGGTGAATCAGCACATTGCGAGGAGCGCTGCCCCGTATATTTTGATTCTGAATCCGGATACGGTTATAAAAGCGGGTTTTTTTGAATCCATGCTGAAGTTTATGGAGGAGAATCCCCGTGTGGGGATCGCCGGCCCGAGGGTCTTTGAGGGCAACGGCAGCATCCAGGGGTCGGCCAGGTCCTTTCCCACACCCTTGACGGGGCTGTTCGGCCGTAGCACCATCATGACCCGGCTGTTTCCGGGAAACCGTCTGACCGCTAAAAACATTCTGATAAACAACGGCGATGGCGAAAAACCGGTTGCCGTGGACTGGGTCTCCGGCGCCTGCATGCTGGTCAGAAGAGAGGCGGTGGAGGACGTCGGCCTGATGGACGAACGGTTTTTCATGTACTGGGAGGATGCGGACTGGTGCAGGCGGATGTCTGAAAAGGGGTGGTCTGTTGTGTATTGTCCCCAGGCATCCGTGGTGCATTATGTGGGCCGAAGCAGCGGAAGGGGAATCCGGCCGCTTTTGGAGTTTCACCGAAGCGCACATTATTTTTATTGCAAGTATTGCCGGTCAAAGGGGGCGGGTGTCGCGAAGGTTCTGGTGTTTTGGGTTTTAAGCTTGCGGTTTTACGTGCTTTTAGCCGAGCGGTGCCTGTGCCGGGTAGGAAGAGACAGGGCAAAACCGTTTTCAGGCGACCGGCGTGACCCGGCAGGCGGCTGATTGTTGATCGCGCAATAAAAACACGAATGGATTTTGTAAGGACGATCGATGAAAATACTGATCACCGGCGGCGCGGGGTTTATCGGTTCGCATCTTGTGGACAGGCTGATTGACGCCGATCATGAGGTTTATGCGATAGATGATCTCAGCACCGGCAGCATGAAAAATGTCGGCCAGCATCAGAAAAACAAAAAGTTTCATCTTATCGTCGATACGATTTTAAACGAGACACTGATGCATGAAATTATTTCAAAATGCGATCAGGTCTATCATCTGGCCGCCGCCGTCGGCGTCAAGCTGATCATGAACCGGCCCGTGGAAACCCTGGAGACCAACGTGAAGGGCACAGAAACCGTGCTCTCCGTCGCCAATCAGTATAAAAAAAAGGTGCTCATCGCCTCCACCAGCGAGGTGTATGGCAAGATCATGAACGGCAACAACCCGCGCGCCTTGGCGGAGGACGAGGACCGGCTGATGGGGGCCACCACCAAAAGGCGATGGGCCTATGCCTGCTCAAAGGAGTTTGATGAATTCTTGGCCCTTGCCTACCATGAGGAAAAAAAACTGCCGGTCATCATTACCCGGCTGTTCAATACGGTCGGGCCGCGGCAAACCGGTCAGTACGGCATGGTGCTGCCCAATTTTGTTCAGAAGGCCTTAATCGGCAAGCCGATTATCATTTACGGGGACGGGACGCAGTCCAGGAGTTTTATTCATGTTGCCGATGCTGTGGATGCGATGATCCGGTTGATGGATGAACCCCGGGCCGTCGGACAGGTTGTAAACGTGGGCAATGAGCACGAGGTGTCGATTATCGAGCTCGCGCAGATGGTGAAGCAGATGACCGGGAGTGCGTCGGATATCGAGTATCTCAGCTATGAGCGGGCCTATGGGCCGGGTTTCGAGGATATGCAGCGGCGCTCCCCGGATATCACCAGGCTGAAAAATCTGATCGGCTATGAGCCGAAAAACGACCTGCAGGCGATTATCAGAAGCGTTATTGATTATTATCTCTAACCCATGAGCCATCATTTCTTAGCCTATTTCATAACGTTTCTGCTCTCCTTTTCACTTGCTTTGATTTTGACGCCGCCGGCCGGGCGGTTTGCGGTGAGGTGGGGTTATGCGGCCAAACCACGCCTGGACCGTTAGCACAGGACGCCCACCGGGCTGTTCGGCGGGGTTTCTATTTTTATCGCGATGATGCTGTCCTGGCAGGTCGGCGCGCTCTGGTCTTCCGATTACGTCGGTTTTGTCCTGCCGCTTCTTCCGGTGGTGCTGGGGGGGGCGGCGGTTTTTTTGCTGGGCCTTATTGACGATATCTTCGAGCTCAACCCCCAGTACAAGCTGATCGGGCAGGTGGTCATCGCTTCCGCTCTCGTTATTTTCGGCTTTCAGGTCGGCTGGTTCGAATCGAAAACCGCAAACCTTCTGGTCAGCATCGTCTGGATCGTCGGTATCACCAACGCCTTCAACCTGCTGGACAACATGGACGGGCTCTCCGCCGGCATCGCGGTGATCGCGGGTTTTTTTCTTTTGCTCTGGCTTTCGCTGACCCAGGGGTCTCATGCGATGGTCTATCCCGTCGGTCTGATGCTCGCCGCCTACATCGGAAGCATCCTCGGGTTTTTGATTTATAATGTCAATCCGGCGACCATTTTCATGGGGGACGCGGGGAGCCTTTTCATCGGGTTTATCCTGGCCTGCTTGACCGTGACTGTGGGCCCCTCAAGCAGCCAGGGAGGGACCTTTTTTCATCAGGTGTCCGTCATTGCGGTTCCCTGCCTGATCCTGTTTATACCGATACTGGACACCGCCTTTGTCAGTTTCATGCGCCGAATGTTTTCCCGGTCCGTCTTTCAGGGCGGAAGGGATCATTCCTCCCATCGTCTGGTGGCGATCGGACTTTCGGAAAAAAAAGCGGTGCTGATCCTCTACCTGCTGGCCATTGGTTCAGGGCTGATCGCCCTGGGCATCTATCCGATGAATATCGGGGTGGTGGTGGTCATCATTGTGCTTTACCTTATTTTTATTCTGCTTTTCTGGATTTATTTAGGCAACGTCAAGGTGTATGCGGAGAAACCAAAGCCCTTTGAAAGAAGAAACGGATCCCTGGTTTCGGTCTGGTTTGAAGCGGGTTACGGAAGGACCCTTTTTTCGATTCTTCTGGATCTGGTCCTGATCACGGTTGCTTATTATATTTCATACCTGTTGCGGTTTGAGGGGGATCCAGGCCCAAATTTCGACTTTTTTTTAAAATCCCTGCCGATCCTGTTCGCCTGCCAGATATTCTGTTTTTACGGTTTCGGCGTGTATCAACGGCTGTGGCGGGGCTCCAGGCTGAGCGACCTTTCCGCATACTTTAAAGCGGTGACCGGCGGCACGGTGACGGCCATGCTGGTGCTGCTGTTTGTCTACCGGTTTCAGAGTTTTTCACGGGCGGTCTTTGTGATTTACTGGGGCTTGATGCTGATTCTGATTTCGTTTTCCAGGTTTTTTTTCAGGATGCTGGACGAATGGGCAAGCCGCGGCAGGCGGGATGGTAAGCCGACCCTGATCTACGGGGCCGGCGTGGGCGGACAGATGACGGCCCGGGAGATTGAGACCAACAGCTGCCTGGGGCTTTCCCTGGTGGGGTTTATCGACGACGATTTGCTGAAAAAAGGAAAAAAGATCAGCGGCTATCCGGTTTTCGGCGGCGGGGAGCGGTTGCCGGAGATCCTCAGGAAAAACAATATCCGTGAGATTATCATCTCATTTAGGGAGAACGGGGCTGAGAAAAAAAAGGAGATTGCCCTATTGTGCATGCGGGCCGGGCTGGATATCTCGGTCAGCCGAATGCGTCTGACCATCGAACCCTGAGCTTATGGAGAAAATCATGGGGTGCGCACAGCGCGGACCGCTCCGCATTCCAGGGCGTCTTTCTGGGTGATTTCCCATTGGAATGCGTTGCCCCTGGCCAAGGTGACGACCAGGGTGTGCCAGCCGTCTGCGTAACGGGTGTAGTTTTCAGAGCTCCAGTAGAAGGTGTTCGGAACGGACGGAAAATACGGCGGGGTTTGGTAGATCCCGGCCAGCTCGTCCGGCGCGGGAAGCCGCCAATCTTTATAACCGCCGGTGGAGAGGCTTTTAACATAGCTGCCCGCCTGTTCATAGGTGAGGCAGGCATTCTGCTTTGTGATCCGGGAGTCCAGGATGCACCACATCAGGCCGGTTTTTGTGTCCACCACCACGCCGTTCGTTTTTTCCTCAAACCGGCCCTCGGTCTGCTGAAGCAGGTTTCTGATATGGGCCCTTTCCTTTTCTATGGCCTGAACCGCGGATAGCGCTTCAAGCCTGGCCATCTCTTTTTCGATTTTATCCCGGATGGGGGCGTTTGCATAGGCAGTCAGGTAATCCGCGTAGATTTGCCGAGCGGCTTCATATTCATCCTGCTGGTTGGCCTTTTGGGCCAGACTGTTAAAGACTTTTTCAAACCGGATTTTTTCTTCAAACGCGGGAAGGATTTCCTTTAACTGATCCGAATGGCTGTTGTCATAGATACCGATGTAGCTCTGGCAGAGCCCGACGCAGGCTTCCCAGTCCTCGTTTTTCTCATACAGGGGGATCTGTTTGGCGACAAAAAGGTAATATTCATCGCTCATCGCCTCGATCATTTGACGAACCTGATCTTTATGCACGCTGTTGGGATATTTTTTAAGGTATTTTTGAAGGGCGGCGATTTTTTCATCCGCGGTTCCGGCGACAAACACGGCGGTGATGTGTTCAAAGTCCCTTTTTTCAATCCGGTCAAGAAGGGACTGGATGTGAGTGTTCACCTGCTCCCGGTATGGCGTATTCGGGGTTTTCTCGAGGTATCCCCGGTACACCGCCAGCGCCTTTTCATACTCCTCATGCGCTTCTGATTGTTCAGCGTCTTTTACGGTTTGGTTGAAATCCCGGGTGCCGATCTGGGCCTCCATCTCTTTGATCCGGGTCTGGGCGTCCGTTGCTGTTGCCTGTTTTTTATTGGCGGCGATGTACCTTTGAAGCAGTTGGACCTTTTTTTCCAGCACCGGCTGATTTTCGACCTGTTCCAGAAGCTGCTGATATTCCGCTTTGACGGCGGTTTTTTTGTAAACTTCGGTCAGATAGAGGGATAGAACAATAAGGGCCGCCAGCCCCAGCACGGACACGGCGGCGACAATGAGGCGTTGTTTTTTTTTTTCGGGTTTCTGTTCCACCTTGTAGCCTTTTTGCTTGCTGTAGCTCCTGATATAACCGGATGCCTCCTGGCGGTCCATGCCGCATTCCATGGCCTTTTTGATCAGGATTTCAAAATATTCGTGACGGATTTTCCCGTCGATGGCCGCGATATCAATGTCCGAGTCGATAAAGGCGCGTCTGGCCCTCGCCAGGGAGATATCATAGGCATACCGGCCCTCTTCGGTTTTAAATATCGTCAGGCATTGCCCGGCCAGGATGTTGCCGGCAGTGACATCCGCGTCTTTTTTGCTGATGCCGGCGAGCTCCTTTTTTTTTAGAGCGGCCTTTTCCTGAAGGGCTTCCAAAGCAGCGGTTTCGGGAAGGTTCAGAAAATCGTAGAGGGAGTTTTTCTTGATGACCTTTAAGTTTTCATGGATGGTGGTTTCGATGGATTTATCCAGCAGTTTGGGGGTTTCGATTTTTTCCTTGCCGGTTTTGGCGATGGGGCACCTGACGCGGCTGCGAATCTTTTCGGTATCGACGGCGTGACGCTTGGCGATTTTTGCGATTTCCGCTTCCGTGACATACCCCTTTCCCATCCTGAGGCTGATCTCCAGATCAATCCGGGCAAACCTTTCCTCTTTTTTTGCGTTGATCCGTTCATCAATGATGTTTTTTTCAATCCCGTGGATCTGGGCCAGCCGCATGACATCGGCATCGGCGATATACCCCTTTCCCATGAGGATATCGATGTGCCTGTCGATTTCAGCGTATTTGCTCTCTTTTCCCTTTTTTACGATCTCCCGCGCGGCAAGGGCCTCCTTGTGGCGGTCCTCCCGGGAAATCATCACCCGTTGGATTTCAGGGATCAGGCCGATATTTTTTTGCGCCTGCAGCCCCCTGGTCGGGTGATTGCGCAGCTTGCTCCATTCGGCCTTTTTTTTCTGGATGGCTTCCCAGATCACCTCGGAATCGTTTTCCGGGGGGTCAATGGACAAATCCAGCAGGATGTAAAAGTTGTCGCGTTCCATTTATTGTCCTTGGTTCACATAACGACGTCGTTTGCGCGGTGAGACAGAAATGTGAGTGTTCCGAAAGAGAAGGAATGCGCTACCCCAAGGCAAGCCTGCTCCGTGCGTCAATGGACCACAAGGTTCTGGGACCTGGCCTTGGCCCTTTCAAACGCCTCACCGGAAATCACGCAGGCGGTATCCAGCACCACCTCGACCTGGCGGAATGCGCCGGTCTCCATGGCCGTGATATGAAGCCGGCCTTCTTCATTGAGCGTAAAGGTAATCTCAATGGGCAGATCCGAGGGCAGGTCCGGGGGAAGGTTCAACACGGCGGTTTTGATCTCCACCCCGTAATTGACCGGCACCTCGGCCTGGCTGGTTTCGCTCTCCATGATGCGGATCAGAACGGAACTCTGATTGGCGACGGCGGTGTAGAAATTTTTTTTCGTGGTCACCGGAACCCCGGTATTCCTTAAAACCAGGTTGATGAGGACGGGTCTGTCCTGGGGGTTGTGCGCCACCACTCCGAAGCTTTTGCTGGTCACATTTTTCACCTTCAGCATGGCGTTTTCCACGCTCGGCAGGGTGTATCCGGCTGCGTCGGCAACCTCCTGAGCCGCCTCCCTGACATCCTCAAGGGTCAGTTCTTTGCTTTCGATCATTTCAGAGATATCGTCGATCTGCCGAATCGGTCTTTGGGTTTTACCGGCGAGCCGTTGAATCAGTCCGTCATTCAGCCCGAGCTTCCAGCCATAAATGGCGGCGCCTTTTGCAACCGCCTCATCCGGGTCGAAGATTTTGGGTTTTTTTGAAAACTCCTTTTCGATCCGCCTTACCACCTGCGGCATTCGGGTCGCCCCGCCCACCAGGATGATCTCGTCGAAATGGTCATACCCCTTGGCTTTGGCTTCCTGAAGCATCCCCCGGGTGAATTCAATGGTCCTTTCGAGAAGGTCTTCGGTGATCTCTTCGAATTTTTCACGTTCCAGAAGAACCTTGACCCGCTCGCCGCCGTAGGTGATTGAGATCGGAGTCTTTGACCGGCGGCTTAAAACTTTTTTTGCCTTTTCCGCTGAAAGCTGAAGGTCCTGGCAGGTATCCGGATCATCTAAGATATCCACCTTGGACCCGGTTTCAGCCTGGAACAGTTCCACCAGGTGCGCGACGATCCGGTCGTCCCAGTCCTTTCCGCCCAGATGGTGGTCGCCGCCGGTGCAGATGACCTCAACGGCATCCCTGCGAATATCGATCATGGTGACGTCAAAGGTACCGCCGCCGAGGTCGTAAACCAGAGCGATGCTGTCTTTTGTGGAATCCAGGGAACCGTAGGCGATGGCCGCCGATGTGGGTTCGTTGATGATCTGCCGGACATTGAACCCGGCGATTTCGCCGGCCTTGCGAGTGGCCTCCCGTTCGTTGATGCCGAAGTAGGCGGGGCAGGTGATCACCACGTCGGTCACGGTTTCGCCGAGGTACTGCCCGGCGTCCTGGGCGAGTTTTTTTAGAATATACGCGGATATCTCTTCGGCGCGGTATTCCTCTCCGTTGTATACAAAAATAAAATTGGGCTCTCCCATGGAGCGTTTGATGAAGCTTACCACATCATCGGGATAAAGCTTTGCGCTCTCCTTGGCCACGTCGCCCACCACGATGTTGTCTTCATCAAAGAAAACCACCGAAGGGGTCACCCTTTCGTTTTCAGCGTTGGGAATGATGACGGTCTTGCCGAATTCATCCACGTAGGCGATGGAGGAGTAGGTGGTGCCCAGATCGATCCCAAAGATGCGTTTTGCCTGTTGGGTCATCGGATTTTTTCTTCCTCTGCTGATGGGTTAGCATCTGTGGCAATGCCGTTGTTGACGTAAATCGCTACCATTTCCGGGCGGATCACCCGGCCGTCCCATTCATAACCCGGCCGCAGACGATCGGCGATTTTTTTGTCCTTTTCCGGGTCCTCGGTTTCAATCCTGCTGACCACCCGCTGGCGTGCCGGGTCGAGCTGGTCCCCTTCGCAGGTAAACGGCACTACGCCTTCCCAGGAAAACAGATCCTCCAGGTCCGAGGCGATGCTTTCAAGATACTGCAGCAGCTTTCGGCTGATCGCGTTATGCTCCGGTTGGTCCTGGTAGTATGCGGTAAACTTTTTGATGTCATCGACGATTTTAATGATGTCGATGAATATCCGCTGCAGGTATTTTTTTAAAATCCCCTGGCGGTATTCCTGAAGGGCGTGATGCAGGTCGTCAATGATTTTTTCCTTGTGCCGGTCGTATTTAATCTTGCTCTCAAAGGCATGCGCCAGATTTTCGATCTGCTTTTTGATCGTGTCCAGGGGGTCTGCTGCGGTATGCGGATCCTGAGCTTGACCGGCTTCGGGTTCGGTCCCGGTTTCCGTCGCAATTTCCTCTGAAGGCGCAATGGCGCCGCTGTCCTCTTCGATGCGGATGTTAAGCGTCATCTCCGGGTCGGATTCTCTGTTTTCGATTCCCATCGGTTTGAACCAGGCCTTTTCCGAGGATTCAAAAATTTATAAAAATCCTTATCAGTTAAAGAAAAAAAACAATTATTGTCAAGCAAATTATGAGTTTGAGTCAGACGGCACTTGAGACCATCTTTCTGAGCCAATCCACCCAGAGTTCGATGCCTTCTCCGGTTTTGCATGAAATTTCAAAAATCTCAATGCCCGGGTTTAAGCGTTTCACCCGTTCTTTTAACAGCCCCACATTGAAATCCGAAAGGGGAAGGAAGTCGATCTTGTTGATCAAAAGTACATGGCATTTCGAAAACATCAGGGGATACTTCAGCGGCTTGTCGTCGCCCTCCGGGATGCTTAAGATCATGACATCCTTGGTGGCGCCGGTGTCAAACTCCGCCGGGCATACCAGGTTCCCGACGTTTTCGACAACAATCAGATCAACCGCGCCGGTATCAACGGCCGCAAGCCCCTTTTTCACCATGGACACATCCAGATGACAGAACCCTCCGGTCCGCAGCTGAATGCTGGGAATCCCGGTTTGGGCGATCTTCTCCGCATCCACTATGGAATCGATATCGGCCTCGATGACCGCGATGCGAAACGCGTTTTTCAGGGCGTCGATGGTCTTAAGCAGCAGGCTGGTCTTTCCGGACCCGGGGGAGGACATGAGGTTGATCATGCATATGTTTTCCCCTTTCAGCCACCGTCTTAATTCATCCGCCGCCGCATCGTTGTCCGCGAGGATATCCTCCTTGACCTCGATCAGTTTGATCTCATCCATAGCCTATCGCACCTCCATTTCCTTGATAAAGTATTCCCTGCCGGAGATGAGCGAAAAATTTCCCTTGCTTAAACAGCGGGGACAGGCGATTTCGCCGAGCTGTTCCTTTTTGACCTCGATTTCATGTCCGCATTGGTTGCATTTGAACACGATGGGCACCTTTTCGATTTTCAGAATGGCGTTTTCCGCCACGGTGTTTTTGCTTAAATAATCAAAATAGTGTTGTATCCATTCATTCTCGAGATCGCTCAGCTCTCCGATTTTAAGGGTGATCGAAATGACCTTGCTAACGCGGTTCATTTCGGCGTGTTTGACGACGATGTTTAGGATTTTTTCCGTAACCGGCAGTTCATGCATCTTCAAAAGCTTTTCAGTGATGGTAGTGAAAGCCGCATTAAAATTTTGAACCGGTTGGGTTTTTCTTTAAGGCTCACGGCTTATTTTTTGAAAAATGATGATAGATGATTCCGTCGGGTTTGTAAAGGACCAAGACGGCGCCTACTCTGATATTGACAACGGATCGGGGTTTGGCGTAATTTTTGAATTCAGGGCCTTGCGGATCGGAACATGGCTTGCGCCGGCACGCGAATAGGCTGAGCAGGCGCGGGGCGGTTTTTGATCCGATCATGGTGTTTGGATGAAAAACCCCTACAGAGGAGTTCATGGGGATGAACCTGTTTGCCTACCACATGGCCGGCTATGCCATAAAAGCCCTTTCAAGCCTTTCAAAAGCCGTCGTCCATCCTCACGGTCAGGAAAATATTCCCAAGGGGTCTGTTATTTTTGCCGTCAACCATTTCACTCGAATGGAAACCATTTTTATCCCTTATCATATCAACCGGCTGACCGGATTTACCCTCTGGTCTCTGGCCGACGCGGCCCTTTTTGAAGGCGGGCTGGGCGCGTTTCTGGACCGGATGGGCGCCCTTTCAACGAGAGGCCCCCACAGGGACCTTCTGATGGTGAAAACCCTTCTGACCGGCGAGGCGGCCTGGATTATTTTTCCCGAGGGGCGGATGGTCAAGAGCAAAAAGGTGTTTGAAAAAAAGGGGAAGAAAAAAGGAGCGTTTGTGATCGCCTCTCCCGACGGCGGGCACTCCCCGCACACCGGGACGGCGACCCTGGCGCTTCGCACCCAGTTCTATCGTGAGCGGCTTCGCCGCATGCAGGATCAATCCCCTCAGGAAGCCGAGCGCTTAATGCAGCTGTATCAGATTCAGGATATGGCGCCGGTGCTCAACATGGAGACCTATATCGTGCCCGTGAACCTGACCTACTATCCCATACGGGCCAGGGAAAACGCGGTCAGCCGCATGGCGGAGCTGTTTCTCGGGGATATGTCCGGTCGAATGCTGGAGGAGTTCATGACCGAAGGCACCATGCTGTTATCCGGGGTGGATGTGGACATGCGGTTCGGCGAGCCGATTCGCATCGCTTCCTATCTTAAGAGCAACGTCATTCAGCGGGATATTGGCAACACCGCGGCCATTGATTTTGATGATCCCATTCCCTCCCGGCGCATGATGGGCAAAACCGCCCATAAGATCATGGAACGCTATATGTCCAGCATTTACCGCATGACCACCATCAACCATGATCATATTCTATCCGCCATCCTGAGGTATTTTCCCACAAACGAGATCGATGAACAGGATCTCAGACGAAGGGCCTATCTGGCGACCACCCTGAACCTGGAGAAGATGGGGCTTTACCGGCATGACAGCCTGTCTAAAAATCAGATCAGCATGCTCACCGATGACCGGCATGACCGGTTCAACAATTTTATCGCCCTTGCCGTTGAAAAAAAGGTGATTCGAAAAAAGGAGAACCTGCTGATTCGCGACGATGATTTTTCAAAATCCTGCGATTTTCATCGCATCCGCATCGACAACCCGGTTGCCGTCATTGCCAACGAAACCGAGCCGCTGACCGATTTTCAGGAAAAGATCAGGGATCTGGCCCTTCAGCCCGGCCTCAGGATCAAGTACAACCTTCGGGAGCATCTGCTACAGAAGGCGGAGTTTGAGTTCGAGAGGGATTACGAAAGGTTCAAGGAAGAGGGGGTATCCAAGGGCAAGGAGGTCGGCGCGCCGTTTCTGATCAAGGGAAAAACAAAAGATATCGGAATCGTGCTGGTTCACGGGTACATGGCCGCCCCGCTGGAGGTGCGCGCCCTGGCGGAATACCTGGCTCAAATGGGGTACTGGGTCTATGCCCCCCGTTTAAAAGGCCACGGCACATCGCCGGCGGACCTGGCCGAACGGCACTACCTGGAATGGGTGGAATCGGTGGAGGAGGGGTATA
>CAZFWD010000311.1:0-10425 GCA_964522535.1 uncultured Desulfonema sp. | reverse complement strand
CCCATACCTCCACCGCGCCCACGGCATCGCCCAGGTTTTAGGCGATCAACGGGCGCACGCCATGCTGAACATGCATCTGGGCAGGATCTATTATTTTTCCGACCGGCGGGCGGATGCCATGGTGGCCTTGTCCGTGGGCTTGAATGAAGTGGAAGAGCTCGGCGACGAAGATATCCTTGAACAATCCGCCGAGTTCCTCGGAAATTTTTATTTCATGCAGGGGCTGTTTAAGGAAGCGCTGATTCATCTGGAACGGGCGGAACGGGTATCGGCCAAACAGGAAAAAGGGCTGCTTCTCAATCCCCTTACCCCGCTTCTTCTCGGCTACTGCCTGACCTATCTGGGGGAGTTTCACCGCGCCATCGGCAGCCTGGACTTCCACTGGCGAATGGCCAGGGAGAGATCCGACCACAACATGGCCATGACCCTGCGGATTATTCTCGGCACGGTGCTGGTTTTGATCAAACGGGAAAAGGAAGGATATTTCCACATTGACGAGACCTTAAAAGAAGCCCGGTTGAAAAACCATTATTTCGCCGAGTATCTGGCGGCCGGGCCCATCGCCCTGCGGTATCTGGCCGATGGAGAAGCCTGTGAGGCTTATGAATTTTTAAAGAAAACATTTGAAAGCGGCCGTCTGGCCGGACTGATCCGGCAGTACGCATCCCCATGGATCGTGGAGATGATCTATGAGTTCGAAAGGCTCGGGTTCGAACCCCTTTCCGGCCTCAGCCTGCATCAGGCCATGGAGCGGGCTATTCGGGAGAACAACGTTCACCTTCACGGCGTGGCCCTGCGTCTGCGGGCGATTCAGAAACAGACCAAAAACAAACCGATAAAATCCATCATGGCCGATTTGTCATTGAGCGAACAGCTCCTTGAAAAATCCGGGGACACGATTCAATCCGCCAAAACAAAGATCGAAATCGCCCGAATGGAACTATCACAGGGCAATCGAAAAGAAGCCATGCAAAAAGCCAAAGCCGCATGGCGGGTGATGGGGGGGTATGCCGAACAGTTTTTTCCGGATGACCTGCATTATCTTATTGATCCCGAAATTCACGGCCATCCATCGCCGGATACCTCCCGGGAATCGTTTGAACGCTATATCGAGCTGACCGAAGCCATGTTCCCCACAGACAGCAAAGAAGATGTCCTTGCCTGCGCCATTCAGGCCACCAACCGTTTCTTCGGCGCGGAGCGCGGCGGGCTGTTCTGGTTTCCGGACGAAAAATTCATCAACCCTCCGAATCTGCGGGCTGCCTGCAACTTAAGCTCGAAAGATATCTCCAGCGAGGCGTTCAAGGGCAATTATGGTTTAATCCTGAAGGCCTTCAAAGAAAACCGGCCGGTGTTGAAACGAAACAAAACAAAAAAACAGGATTTGTCCCGCTTGCCCGTGAGATCGATATTGTGCCTTCCCGTGGAGGTCGAAGGGAAAACACGCGCCGTGATCTACCACGACAATTCCTACCTCGAAGACTGCTTTGACTTTCTGGATAACCGAACGATTAAAAAGGTGATCGATCATATCAGCCGTCAGTCGGCCAGGATTTATGATTATTACAGGCTCAAGGAGGAGCGCGACGACCTGATCAATGAAAAATCATTGCATGAAATCGCATTGGAAGGAAAAGGGCTCATCTACCAAAGCCGCGTGATGGCCGATCTGGTGGAACAGATCGACCGGGTGTCCCTGACGGATTCGACCCTGCTGATTTTCGGTGAAACCGGTGTGGGAAAAGAGATCCTGGCCCGGCGGGTTCACGCCATGAGCCGGCGCAGCAAACGCCCGTTTATCATTGTCGACGCCACCACCATTCCGGAAAACCTGTTTGAAAGCGAACTGTTCGGACATGAAAAAGGCGCTTTCACGGGTGCCGACAGGCAGAAGAAGGGCCGGCTTGAGGTCGCCGACGGCGGGACCCTGTTTATCGATGAAATCGGAGAAATTCCGCTTTCCATGCAGGTCAAGCTGCTTCGCACGATTCAGGAGCACGCCTTCATAAGGGTCGGCGGGATCCGCACCATTGTTTCGGATTTCCGGCTGATCGCCGCCACCAACCGGGATCTGGCCGAAGAGGTGACCGCCAAACGGTTTCGCCAGGATCTGTTTTACCGCTTAAATGTCATTCCGGTAAAGGTCCCGGCCCTGCGCGAGCGGCCTGAGGATATTTCCCTTCTGGCAACGCATTTCTTGAACCGATTCGCCAAAAAGTACCGGCGCCAGGATCTGGTGATTCATCCTGACACGCATAAACTGCTCAACCGGTATAACTGGCCCGGCAATGTCCGGGAACTGGAAAACATCATCGAGCGTTCGGTGTTGCTGTCTTCCAGAGGGCGGCTCGAGGTCGATCTGCCGTTAACCCGGCTTCAGGAATCAAAAAATCCGTTTTCAGATTCGCCGACCCTCCATGAACTGGAGCAGCGCTACATTCGCCATATTCTAGAAAAAACCGGCGGAAAAATCGGAGGTCCCGACGGCGCCGGGAGAAAGCTCGGATTGAAACGAACGACCCTCATTGCCCGAATGAAGCGGCTGGGGATACGGTAGGGCGGGGGGAAGGAAAGGCCGGTCCCGCATCGTGATCCCGGCGCTAAAACCGGGCCGCCGGCCTCGGCCGGGGAATTTGACCGGGGTCGTCACAAACGGTTTATTCCCATCCAAGCCGTTGTGAATTTCCTGCCATACCCGCCCCATTTTTAAAACTTGACACACCCGTCCAACCTTGTATACGTATAGTTTTCAAAAAACAGGTTCTTATCCTTATTATTCCCAAAACGGTCGGCCCCCTTCGCGTGTTTTGCATGGGGGATGGTATTGCTTGAGGGGATTGCGTTTGCGTCTATCCCGGCAATACGCCGCAGGGAGGCGGTCTTGTCAACAGCCTTAGCGTATAATAAAACGGAATCCCAAAACCTGGCCACGGAGGTCATGGAGCGGTCCGGCCAGAACCTGATGGCCTGTTATCAATGCCGCCGCTGCGCAGCCGGGTGTCCGGTGGCCGATTCCACCGGGATCACCCCGGATATCCTGATCCGCAGGATTATCATGGGAGACCGGCAGGGGGCACTGGAAAACCTTCTGGTCTGGCAATGCGTGTCCTGCTACACCTGCGGCACCCGGTGCCCCAACAAGATTCAGACCGCCCGAATCACCGAAACCCTCAAAAAAATGGCCTCGGAAGATCACACCAAGCTGTTGCGGCCCAGAATCAAGTCGTTTCACAACGCTTTCTGTGCATCCGCCCGGCATTTCGGCAGGGTCAATGAGATGGAATTCATGGGTCTCTATGAGATGAAAAACACCCTGCACGATCTTAAAACCCTGCGACCCCGGGCCCTGTTTCAGGAACTCAAAAACCAGGCCGTTCTGGGGTACCGAATGATAAGAAAAAAACGCCTTCACTTAAGCCTTCAACGGGTGAGACGGCCCCACGATCTCAAGCGTCTTTACCGGCGCGCCAAAACCCGAAATCCCGGGCGTCAAGCAACGGAGTAAATGATGGACATCGCCTATTACCCTGGATGCACGCTTGCCTCATCCAGCCGGCTTTACGATGTTCAGACCCGAATGGTCCTGAGCGCCCTGGGGATTCGGCTGCTGGAGCTTGAAGACTGGAACTGCTGCGGCGCCACCTCCTCGGCCAAGACCGACGATTTTCTATCCATCGCCCTTCCGGCCCGGAACCTGGGGATTGCCGACAGGATGGCCGTTAACGAGGTGGTGGTGCCCTGTTCCGCCTGCTTCAGCCGAATGATCGTGGCCCGGGAAAGGCTGCGGCGCGATCCCGAACTGCTTTCTGAAATCAATGCGGACCTGGATAAAAAAGTGACCGGAAAAACCGAGGTGGTGAGCATCCTTAAGGTGCTCACGCAAGCCCTTGAATCCGGCACCCTGACCGCATCGGCAAAAAAAAGCCTAAAAGGAATCAGACCGGTCTGCTACTACGGCTGCCTGCAGACCCGGTTCCCGGATGACATTCCCCTGGAGGATGATGCGGAAAACCCCCAGGCCATGGAACGCATTCTAAGCGCCCTGGGCGCTGCGCCCCTGGATTGGGCCTTGAAGACCGCCTGCTGCGGCGCCTCGGCATCCGTCAATGATCCGGGGCTGGCCTTTCGGTTGATGGCGAACCTTTTAAACGACGCCCTTGCCCGGGACGCCGACTGCTTTGTCACCCCCTGCCCCATGTGTCAGCTGAACCTGGATGCCTACCAAGCCCAGGTGGCCCAGGCCCACGGCATTAAAGGGGAACTGCCGGTCTATTTCATCACGGAGCTGGTCGGGCTGGCCCTGGGTCAGGATGCCCACGATCTTCAGATCGACCGGCATATCACGGACGCCATGGGGCTCCTCGAAAGGATGTCTCTTCGATGAATGATATTCGAAGCAAACCCGGCGCAAAGAGCGGATCCGTCCTGGTCGTGGGCGGCGGCATCGGCGGCATGCAGGCGGCCCTGGATCTGGCCGAAGGCGGATTCAAGGTTCATCTGGTCCAGAAGGAATCCTCCATCGGCGGCACCATGTCCCTTCTGGACAAGACGTTTCCCACGGGCGACTGCGCCATGTGCATGCTTTCCCCCAAGCTGGTGGAGGTGGGTCGCCATATCAACATCGACATTCACACCCTCTCTGAGGTCACCCGGGTCGAGGGCGTTCCCGGGGATTTTCAGATCAACATCAAACAGGCCCCCCGGTATGTGGACCCGGACAAATGCACCGGGTGCGGCCTTTGTGAGGAAAAATGCCCTAAAAAGGTGGTCAGCGCCTATGACCAGGGGCTGGGCACGCGAAAGGCGATTTATGTCCAGTTTCCCCAGGCCTACCCCAATACCCGGGTGATCGACAGGGAGAGCTGCATTTTTTTTCAGAAAGGCAAATGCCGGGTCTGCGAACAAGTGTGCCCGGCCCAAGCCATCGACTTCAACCAAACCGAAAAAAAATTCGACCTTCGGGTGGGGGCCATCATCCTTTCGCCGGGCCTGGATCGCTACGATCCGAAGATTCGCGGGGAGCTGGGGTACGGCCGCTGGCCCAATGTGCTCACATCGGTCCAGTTTGAAAGGATCCTGTCCGCCTCCGGTCCCTATGGAGGTAAAGTAACCCGGCCGTCCGACGGCGCCCATCCCGAAAAAATCGCCTGGATTCAGTGCGTGGGGTCCCGGGACTTCAACCAGGCCAATCCCTGGTGCTCTTCGGTATGCTGCATGTATGCCACCAAGCAGGCGGTCATCGCCCGGGAGCACGACAGGAAAATTCAGCCCACCCTCTTCTACATGGACATGAGGGCCTTTGGAAAGGAGTTTGACCGGTATGTGGATCGCGCCAAGAATGACTATCAGGTGCGGTACCAGCGGGCCATGATCTCCATGGTCCGCGACGAGGTGGGCACCGGCAACCTGATTCTGCGCTACACCGAAGAAGACGGGACCCCGAAGGAAGAAATTTTTGACATGGTGGTGCTCTCGGTCGGGCTTCAGCCCCATACCGACAATGACCGGTTTCTGAAAACCTTTCAAATCGCATCCGATACTTTCGGGTTTCCCAAAACCGATCCTGCCGCTCCCGTGGATACCTCCCGGGAGGGAATTTTTGTCACCGGAACCTTTCAAGGGCCCAAGGATATTCCCGAAACCGTAATCCAGGGCAGCGCCGTGGCCGGAAGAACCATGGCCTTGCTGTCCGAGGCCCGGGGAACGGAAACCGTTACTCCGGACCTCCCGCCTGAGATCGATGTCACCCATGAGGCGCCGCGGCTGGGGGTTTTTGTCTGTCACTGCGGCATCAATATCTCACAAACCGTGGATGTTCAGGCCGTGGTGGCGGATATCAAGGACCTTCCCCATGTGGTCCATGCGGAAGACCTTTTATACGCCTGCTCCCAGGACAGCCAGGACAGGATCAAACAACTGGTCAGAGACAAGCATCTCAACCGGGTGGTGGTGGCCAGCTGCACCCCCACGACCCATGAGCCCCTGTTCCAGGAGACCATTCGAAATGCGGGCCTGAACAAATACCTCTTTGATCTGGCGGACATTCGGGAGCAGTGCGCCTGGTGCCATATGGGGGAATCCAAAAAGGCCACGGAAAAGGCCAAAAAGATCGTCCGCATGAGCATTGCCAAGGCGGTCCATCTGCAACCCGTGGCCGCGGAAACCGTCAAAATCCTTCCCGAAGCCCTGGTCATCGGCGGGGGGGCCGCCGGCATGACCGCGTCCCTGTCCCTGGCCGATCAGGGGTTTGGGGTGCACCTGGTCGAACAGGAAGCCCGGCTGGGCGGTCTGGCCGGCACGTTACGGACGACCATCGAAGGAATGGACGTGCCGGCGTTTCTGAAAAATACAATAGAGAAGGTTCATCAGCACCCCAAAATCAAGGTTTACACCGGCGCCACCGTGGACCGGACCGACGGTTTTGTGGGCAACTTCGTCACTCAGCTTTCCAGCGGACAATCCCTTGCCCACGGGGTGGTTGTGGTGGCGACCGGCGCAAAACGGTATGAACCGACGGAATACCTTCACGGAAAGCACCCGGGGGTTATGACCCAGCAGGAGCTGGAAGCCATGCTGGCTGCATCGCCGTTGTCCGAAGGCAAAACCTTTGTCATGATTCAATGCGTGGGCTCCCGGGAGGAACCGGCCAACTACTGCTCCCGAATCTGCTGCCAGGATGCGGTCAAAAACGCGATCCGTATTCGAAAGACCCATCCCCAGTCCCAGGTGTTCATCATCTACAGGGACGTTCGCACCTACGGCCTCAAGGAAATCTATTACCGAGACGCCAGGGATTCGGGGGTGATCTTCATTCGATATGATGTGGACCGGAAACCGACGGTTGCGGCCGACGGATGCATGCTGAGCGTTACCACCTTCGATCCCATGCTGCAACGGGATGTCAGGATCCACGCAGACCACGTGATCCTTTCCACCGGTTTTCGGCCCCATGACAGCAGCGTGGACATCGCCCGAAAGTATAAGCTGTCCCTCAATGCGGACGGTTATTTCCTGGAGAGCCATGTGAAACTGAAGCCGGTGGACTTTCCGTCCGAAGGGATTTTTCTTTGCGGACTGGCCCATGGCCCCAAAAACCTGGAGGAGGGGATCAGCCAGGCCCTGGCCGCGGCCGGCAGGGCGGGCGTCGTGCTGTCCCAAAAAAACCTCGCCGTGTCCGGGACCGTGGCCAAGCATGACCGGGAGCGGTGCATGTCCTGCCTGACCTGTCTTCGCGTCTGTCCCTACGGCGCGCCCTTTATCGATGAGGACGGAAAGGTCAGCCACAACGAGGTCAAATGCATGGGGTGCGGCATCTGCGCGGGCGTCTGTCCGGCCAAGGCCTTTCAGGTCAACAACTTCAAAGACGACCAGATTCTATCCATGATCGACGCCTTGACCGAACCGGCATCATTCCCGCAACGGTATGAATCCGTCGCATAAATGGACACCAAAAAAGGTACACAAAAAATGAACGCATTCGAAGAAACCCTCAAGGCTGTTGAATCAACGATTGACACCCCTTTGGGATGGGAACCGGAGATCCTGGCCTTTGCCTGTCATTACTGCGCCTTTGCCGCGGCGGATCTGGCCGGGATCATGCGGTGTTCATATCCTTCCAACATTAAAGTCATCCGCCTGCTGTGCACCGGCAAGCTGGATGACA
Organism: uncultured Desulfonema sp.; assembly: GCA_964522535.1. Classification (GTDB taxonomy): domain Bacteria; phylum Desulfobacterota; class Desulfobacteria; order Desulfobacterales; family Desulfosalsimonadaceae; genus DYLE01. Next base: position 2,762 of record CAZFWD010000311.1, on the reverse strand, counting down.
TTTACATCCTGCGGGCCTTTGAGCGGGGAATTGACGGCGTGTTCGTCACCGGTTGACTGGAGGGCCAGTGTCATTTCCTGGAGGGAAATATCAAAGCCAAAAAACGGGTCCACCGGGTCAAGACCCTGCTTGCCGGCGTAGGGATCTCCCCCGAGCGCTTGGCGATGTACAACCTTTCCGCGGCCGACGGGCCCCTGTGGGCTGAAAACTGCCGGGTTTTTACGGAAAAAATCCGGCAACTGGGACCGTCTCCGCTCAAGCAGCCGGGACACGGCCCTGAATATAAGGAGTAAGCTGTCATGATTGTCGGAAAACAGAAACCCATTGAAGAGATCTGGGGCATGATCAGGGGCTTTCAGAAGGTTCTCGTCTTTGGATGCAACACCTGCGTGGCCATCTGCCACGAAGGAGGAAGCAAGGAAGCGGAAATCCTTTCTTCCCTGCTTCGCATGAAGGCCAAACAGGAGGGGCTTTCCATGGAGATCGCGCACGGCGGCATTGAACGGCAATGCGAGCACGAGTATTTCGAGTCGGCAAAAGAGCAGATCCTTGCCGCGGATGCGGTGTTGTCTCTGGCCTGCGGCGCCGGGGTGCAGTTTCTGGCGGACAAATTCCCTGAAAAAAAAGTGTTTCCGGGGCTTAACACCACCTTTATCGGCGTAGTGGACGCGCCGGGCGTGTTTTCAGAACGCTGTCAGATGTGCGGGGACTGTATTCTGCACCTGACCGGCGGCATCTGCCCCATCACCCAGTGCCCCAAATCCCTGATGAACGGTCCGTGCGGGGGCACCCACAACGGCATGTGCGAGGTCAACTCGAAAATCCCGTGCGCCTGGTATCGCATCCATGAGCGTCTTACGCTTCAGGGGAAATCAGAGATGATGGATGAATTTATTCCTCCCAAAAGCTGGATCACATCCCGGGACGGCGGTCTTCGAACACAGGTCAGGGAGGATGTCAAGGAATGAATCCGATGAAATCAGGAAGCCGTCTGGAAAAGCTGCTGCAGGCCGGCCACTTTGTCGTTACCGCGGAATGCGGTCCTCCGGCCGGAGCGGATGGGGATTTTATGCGCAAAAGAGCGGGCCATCTGAAAGAATGCGTGGATGCGGCCAATGTCACGGACAATCAGACCGCGGTGGTGCGGATGTCCAGCTGGGCCGGCTCGCTGATTCTGATCCAGGAAGGGATCGAGCCCATTTATCAGATGGTCACCAGGGACCGAAACCGGCTGGCCATGCAGTCGGATATCATGGGGGCCCATGCGCTTGGCATTCGGAACATGCTCTGTCTGTCCGGAGACCATCAGTATGTGGGGGATCACCCGAACGCCAAAAACGTGTTTGATATCGATTCCATGCAGTTGATCTACATGGTCAAAAAAATGCGGGAGGAGGGACAATGCCTAAACGGCAAAGCCCTTCAGGTCGCGCCCCGAATGTTTGTCGGCGCGGCCTGCAACCCCTTTGCCGAGCCTTTTGACTTTCGAGTCCGGCGCCTGGCCAAAAAGGTGTCGGCCGGGGTGGACTTTATTCAGACCCAGTGCGTCCTCAATATCAAACGGTTCCGGGAGTTCATGAAACAGGCCGTGGACATGGGGCTTCATGAAAAATGTTACATCCTGGCCGGAATCTCCCCCTTAAAAAGCCTGGGCATGGCCCGTTATATGGCGAAACATGTGCCGGGCATGGATGTCCCCGAAGCCATTCTCAAACGGCTTGAGGACGCGGGCAAGGGAAAAGCGGCAGAAGAAGGGATCCGCCTCACCGTGGAGCATATTCAACAGGTCCGCGAAATCGAAGGGGTGGCCGGGGTCCACATCATGGCTATTGAATGGGAGGAGCGGGTGCCCGAGATCACCAAAAAGGCCGGCCTGTTGCCCAGGCCCGTTATTTAAAGGGAGCGGTTCAGGCGGCCGGGACCGTATCCCTCCATATCCACGGAAACATATAAAAACCCCGCCGCCCTCAGCTTTTCCGAAACAACCGCGCGGACCGAAGGGGTCAACAGCCGGTGTAACGCCTCTATCGGCACCTCGATCTTTGCCAGCTCGCCGTAATGCCTGACCCGACATAGGGGAAACCCTAAATCCTTTAAAGCGGTTTCTGCTTTTTCCACCCGGCTGAGCTTTTCCGCGGTAACGGGGCTGCCATAGGGGATGCGCGTGGCCAGGCACCCGGAGGCCGGCTGATCCCATGTCGAAAGCCCCATCGCCTTGGACAGGCTGCGGATATCTTTTTTGCTCAAACCGGCTTCCATCAAGGGGGCGCGAACCCCCAGCTCCGCCGCCGCCTTCATGCCGGGGCGATAATCCTTTTTGTCATCGGCGTTTGCGCCGTAGACGAGATGCGCGATCCCCAGCCTTTCAGCAGCCGCCGCCAGGGCGGAAAAGACGATTTGCCGGCACAAATAGCAGCGATCTATGCCGTTGGCGATAAACCCGGCCGAATCCATCTCCGTCGTCTCCACCAGAACATACTGAATATCGAGACGACGCGCAAACAAGACCGCCGCTTCGATCTCCTGGTGGGGATGCACCGGCGAAACCGCGGTGAGTGCGGCCAATTTTCTTTTTTCCGGCACAAGCCTCTTCGCCAGGGCAAGAAGAAGGCTGGAATCCACACCGCCTGAAAACGCCACCGCCAGGGAATCGTATTCGCAAATCGCATTGCGAACAGCTTCCAGCTTTGAATTTTCGGCGCCATCTTCCTTTTTTCCGCGCATCAATCCATCACCCTCTGAAAAATAAAAACGTCCAAGCC
>CAZFWD010000310.1:0-8859 GCA_964522535.1 uncultured Desulfonema sp. | reverse complement strand
AAGGCCTACATGAAGAAGGAGCGGCAGGTCTATGAGGAGACCGGTGAACACACATTATATGCGGTCAATGTCACCGACCGCCTGCCTCGAATGTTTGATCTGGCCAAAGAGGTGGTGGCCGCCGGCGCAAACTGCCTGATGGTGAACTACCTGTCGGTGGGACCCGAGGCCATGCGGGCGCTGGCCGAGGATCCGAATATTGGCGTTCCGATCCTGGCGCATATGGATCTTTCCGGTTCCTTTTTCTCGCCCAAACAGGGCATTGGTTCCAATTTGATTCTCGGCAAGATCCCCCGGCTGTGCGGCGCGGACGCCATTGTGATGCCTTTTTCTTTAGGCGGCAAGGCCGTCTATCTGCATGAAAAGTTCATGATGACCGCCCAGTGCCTGCGCTATCCCTTTGGAAACCTCAAACCGACCATGCCCATGCCGTCCGGAGGGATCACCCAGGTGAATGTGCCGGATATTGTAAGAGAGCTCGGACCTGAGATTCTGATCGGCTCCGGAGGCGGGGTCCATGGCCATCCCCAGGGCCCGGAAGCTGGGGCCCAGGCCTTTCGAAAGGCCATTGAGGCAACCATGAAAGGGGTTCCGCTTGCGGAGGCGGCAAAATCCAACGAGCCGCTGAAAATCGCGCTGGAGATCTGGGGCAAGGTGACGGAATTTAAATGAAACCCTAAAAATCAACCCCGCGGCTGAGCGTCCTTTATTTATTTTTTAGGATTTACTCTGTTTAAATCGCGTATAGACTTCATCGTCATTTCGTTTTCCAATGGCAGCGATATAAACAGTATCCGTATGGACTCTATAGATTATCCGATATTCACCGATATCGACGCGGTGATACTCCGGATATCCCAATAGTTGCTTTGAATCAGGAGGTTTTGGGTTTTCTCTAAGGCTGAGTATCGTTCCAACAACTTGCCTGAATTGTTTCGGGGGTAGCTTTTTAATAAATTTGCCCGCAGATTTAGTAATATCAATTTTAAGCATAAGATCAGGCTCGCCCCAGGATTTCTTCTGAGGCTTCATCGCCCAGATAGCCTTCATCCTCTGCTTTTTTTGCCTTTGAAGCCCAGTACGCATCTTCATAGGCAAGGAGTTTTTCATACATGGCATTTGATAGCAGTACCGATTTTTTCCGGCCGGATTTTTTCACAAACACTGGATTTGTTTCAGCAACATCCAAATACTGTCCGAGTCTGTTTTTTAGTTCTGTGGCTGTAACCTGCATCGTCAACTCCTTGTAGAAATTTTTTAACCATAATAACCGTTTTGGCTAATATAGTCAATAGATATTTTTTGAAATGGTCAAGTTGCACGAGCCGCTGAAAAGAGCTCTGGAAATCTGGGGAAAGGTGACGGAATTTAAATAGTCTGAAGGTATTGAGCAGATCGGTTTTCGGTCAGACCGGACTGCTTTGTTGCCCCTCTTTGATCTCCTCAAAGTAGGACTTCATCAGGGCCTTGCTTCGAGGGTTTCCATCGAGCATGGGGTAGAGCTCCACCAGCTCGCGTTTTGCGTGAACCTTCAGGGCGTCCAAAAACCCCTTGATCTGCTCGATGTGTTCGTCTTTGGTGTTTTCCGGGGTCAGTTTTTGGTCTTTTATGTCATGGATTACGGCGTTGAGCCGGCTTTCCAGAAGCCCGTGGTCTTTTTGCAGGTTCATCACCATCAGGGTGGTGTCGTAGGCCTTTTCGCCGAGTATGGCCGCGGGAAAGAAGATCAACTCTTCGAAGCGGAAATGTTTGAGCAGATCCTTTTTTAAAAATGCGATAAAGCCGTTTAATCCGTTAAAAAATTCCTGGTCTTTTACCTTTAATTTGGTGTTGAATACGAGGACATAATCCGTGATGATCTTATGCTCTTTTGAGATCTTTGCGACGGCATTGGCGATGTCATGAATCTCGTTCATGTTTTTATCCCTCCCTGAGAGTTAAAAAATAATCATCGTTTTATTGCCGTTCTATGATATATCATAAATCATTGAAGATATCACTCAATTATCCATAAACGGGTTGTGTGAAGGGAAGCATGAAAAAAATCGGATGTTTGATTTTGGCGGTCATGTTGAGCTGCGGCTGCGCCGACTGGCTTTTTGTCAAGAAAGCACAAACCGGCAAGGATCTCGGCATGAAGGAGGTTGCGAAAGGGAATACCTTGTATCGGAAGGGGTGTTACGCCGAGTCCCTTGATCGGTATCTTAAGGCCCATGAGATTTTTACGGCCTATGATCGGATGGACGGTGTCGCCATGAGCCTCAACAACATCGGTAATGTCTACCGGGCGACCGGCAAGGTGGATAGCGCGTTGCTTTTTTACGATCAGGCGTATTCCACGTATAAGGGCATGAATGATCAAAAAGGGATGATCCAGTCGCTGTCCAATAAGGCCGCGGCCTTAATCGCCAGCGGCCGCTACGACGAGGCCCAGGAGGTTCTAGATGCGGCGGGGTCCATGCCGGATGGAAAATCGTTTACCCCCCTGTTCACCAACAGGGGGCTGCTGCTTATCAAAACCGGCAGGCTCGAGGAAGCCCAAGCGGTGCTGGAAAAGGCCCTGGATCAGGCGGACGCAAATGATGAGGCGGCGTATGCGGCCCTAAATTTTGTTCTCGGCGGCCTGATGGCCGATACCGGACACCATGAAAAGGCCCTGAAATACTCTCAGACCGCGCTTGTGATCGATAAGAAAAACGGGTTTCACAAAGGCATCGCGGATGATTTAAATCAGATCGGATCGGCGTATATGGCGCTTGAAAACTACGATGCGGCCGTGAATGCGTTTGAGCGGAGCATCAAGGTTTACGCCCTGCTCGAGGACAGGGAGAGCATCCAGCCGCTGCTACCGAAGCTGACCGATGCCGCGCAAAAAGCCGGCGTCGACATCACCATCACCACCCATTTTGTGAGGCAGTGGCTGGAGGGTCAGGTTTCCATGCCCCCCTGCGAGTAGGCGGAAAGACAGCCTTCGGCCCGGCTGTTTTGGGCAAAAAGGCCTTTGGCCTCCACCGCCCGGTGCCCGCTTTGATTTAAGCATTCATCAAGGTATTTTCCCGCCAGGTCATGGGAGAGGGCCTTATCTTTATCGCAGCGAAGATAGGATTCGAGAAAATAGAGCGCATCGTTTCGGGAAAAGCCGCATCGGGCAAGGGAGTAAACCATGCGGTGAAGATCGCGGTTACGGTCGATGGTGGTCAATGAGGGATATGAAGGCAGGGACCACACGGAACCCAGGTCGATGATCCAGTATTTTCCGTTGGGTCCTTCAGGGGTGAAAACGATGTTTTTCAGCATGTAATCGCCATGGATCAGGTTTTTTTGGTGGACGGCGTGCAGCAGACGCGCGACTTTTTCCAGCACCTCCAGCCGGTTTGAGTGATTGTGGACCGTCCATGGCGGCTTTTCCTGGGCGGACAGAGCGGCCAGATTCTCCCCGTGGTCTATCTGTCTGGTAACAACCATTCCGGCCTTGTAAATACCGAACTTAAATGAGGGGGTTCTTTTAATGCCCCAGAAAAGGATATCCGGCACAGGCAGTTTGTTTTCAATAAATTGAAGGTACTGGCTGCCTTCCACTTCGATTCTCGAAGGACGCCAGATCGTTTTTATCCGGTGATCAATCCTTCGGGGTCTCCAAAACTTCACGTAAACGGGGAGTCCATTCGGAAGGGCCCGGTTTCTTCCCGGCGATTTTCCCCGGCGTTTTTGTATCGCGTACCGGCACGCGTCTTCCATCAAGGTGTTTAGAAATGAGTCTTCCAGCACCGATTCATAGGATCGATTGATTCGGAATACAAATCCTTTAAGCCGTTTTTTTAAAAAATCGTCCATAAGAGGCGCCCCATTGCGTAAACGTATAACCTGATTGGGGCGTAAAATCAAACGGGAAATATTGAAAATCAGCGTCCGGGTCATTATCCCCCGCCACGGTTACCGGGGGTTTTAGCAAAAATGCATCATTGACGGACGGTAATTTTTCCTTTGTGGGCCTGCAAATGGCATTGTATCTTTTGCATAAATCGGGTATGAAATTTTTATGGCATTTTTACATGATATGGCGGGGCGGGTGCGCGCCGCAGAATATGTTTACCGGGGGTTTTAAACCGTGCTGAACAACCAGAAGATTGTGGTGGTGCTTCCGGCGTATAACGCGGAAACCACCCTTGAGCAGACATACCGGGAAATCCCCCATGACATTGTGGACGAGGTCATTCTGGTGGATGATGCAAGCCGGGACAGCACCGTGGCGGTCGCAAAACGGCTGGGCATCCGTCATGTGCTCCGGCATGAAAACAACCGCGGCTACGGGGCCAACCAGAAGACCTGCTACGATATGGCGCTGGAGATCGGCGGGGACATTATCGTCATGCTGCATCCGGATTATCAATACACCCCGAAACTGATCACCGCCATGGCGAGCATTATCGCCAACGGGGTTTACCCCGTGGTGCTGGGCTCCCGCATCCTGGGAAAGGGCGCCCGTGCCGGCGGAATGCCCCTTTACAAGTATGTTTCAAACCGGATCCTGACCCTTTTGCAGAACCTGCTTATCGGGCAGAAGCTGTCCGAGTATCACACCGGATACCGCGCCTATTCCCGCGAGGTGCTTTCCGCCATCGATTACCGATCCAATTCCGACGATTTCGTTTTTGACAACCAGGTCATCATTCAGATATTTGACGCGGGGTTTCAGATCGCAGAAGTCACCTGCCCGACGCGGTACGCTCCGGAAAGCTCCTCCATCAGCTTTTCAAGGAGCCTTCGTTACGGGTTCGGGGTCCTGGGCGGGTCGTTGCGATATTTTTTACACCGCATCGGAAACCCGTCCCATGCGAGGAAATTGAATAAAAACGGAACGCGGCAGCCGCCGGCAGGAATGAAAGGATTTGTATGAAAAGCTATCGCAAGAAACTCTATTTTAATACCCCCACTCGCTACGCCTTTATCAATATCACGGACCAGGTCGCGGAATGCCTGGCGGAAAGCGGAATACAGGAAGGAATCCTTCTTGCCAATGCCATGGACATCACCTGCTCGGTGTTTATCAACGACGATGAATCAGGACTTCACCAGGATTTTGACGAATGGCTGAACGCCCTGGCGCCCCGGGAGCCCCTGTCCCAGTACCGGCATAACCTGCGGCACGCGGACATTGAAAAGGGCAACGCCGACGCGCATATGAAACGCCAGATCATGGGCCGGGACGTCATCGTGGCGGTCACCGGCGGAAAGCTTGATCTCGGCAGGTGGGAACATATCTTTTACGGCGAGTTTGACGGGCAGCGTCAGAAAAAGGTGCTGGTCAAAATCATCGGCGAATAACGCGAACGCATCAGATTTCCCGCCAGCCCTTTACCAGCGGAAAGTAGAGCCCCAGGCGAATCGGCCGGTCCTCCGCCGCGGCCATCAGGTCGGCATAGGTTTCCATCTGATCCCGGTACCTCAGGATTTCGCGGTCCAGAAATTCATCCAGCGCTCCGCCCTCGTGGCCGCCGGTTTTGTAATCGATGATCCAGCGGTCCCCGTGTTCGTCCACAAACGTCCGGTCCATCACGGCGGTTATGATTTCCGAGTCGATTTTTCCGGTGAGCGCGTATTCGCAGGCGCCGCCATCGTGGCCGGATAAAATCCATCGCCCGCGTTCATCGGTGACGGCGTTTTCAAGGGCGGAGGTCACCTGACCGACTGCCTGGTTCAGGCTTTCCGAAGAAACCCGGAAGCGGGCCAGGGCGGTTTCAAACAGGGACGCCTGCCGCCCAATCCGTTCGGCGGGCCAATTTTCGATCCCTTCTTCGCAGATCACTCGAAGCCAGCGGTGCACCACGATGCCCACATGCCGCACGGTCTCACCGGCCCAGTCAAACCGGGGGACCCGCGCGGCAGTCCGAATATCCAAAGCCGCCTGTTTTCTGGTTTTCAAGGCAACCTCCGCCGGAGGATCCGGAATCCGCCATTGATCCTTGACCCTTCGAATATACGGAAGCACCACCGGCTGGTTTTCCGCCGGCTTGAATTCCTGCCCAGGGCTGCGGTTGCGCTCAAAGGATCGATGAAACGCTTCCACCACCACCGGCCAGAGGCAGGCCAGCAGGGAGGTCTTTGCCGGAGGGATCGGTTTTTCTGCGTCATTGGAGACCCCGGTTCCCCCCAGCAGGTGAAGCCGTTTCCTTGCCCGGGTGCAGGCCACATACAGAAGCCTGGCCTCCTCAAACAGCCTTTTTTGTTCATGCACTCTTTTCAGGTATTCATAACTTTTGTCCCCGTCGCTTCCGGTTTCGGAGATCGGCGCCAGCAGCAGATCGCTGCGTGTTCCCGCGTATCGCTCCCGCCAGAGCAGCAGTTGGGGTTCGGGGGAGGGCGGTTTTCTGCCAAGCCCTGGCAGGATCACCGTGTCGAACTCCAGCCCTTTGGCCTTGTGAATGGTCATGATCTGCAGGGATTCGTCCGCTCGCGTATCCGGACGCGCAAAAAGCGAGGACGCCGCTTCCTCTATGGCCTCGATGTCGGTCAAAGCGCCGTTTGCCGTCTGTTGGTCCAGAAGATCCAGAAAAACCCCGGCGTCTTCCAGGTCGGATTCGGAAAGCACGCAGGCCGGCCCGCCCAGGGCCGTCCAGACCCCTTCCACCTGGCGGGCGAACGGCCTGCGGTGCCTCTGGGCGATGGCTTCCAGCAGGATTTTTTTGATGGCGGCAAGCCGCCTTTGTCCGTCGGCGCTTAAGCGGGATATTCGGGTTGCATCGGTCATCAGCTCGGGAATTGTTCTGTCCTTTGCATCCGATGAGGAATCCGGGTCGTCATCGCCGGCCAGGGCGTGCAGGTCATTTAAGGTCAGGCCGCACCACGGGCCGCGAAGCACCGAAAGCCACGCCACCCGGTCCGCTGAATGGGACAGGGCCCGGGCCAGAGACAGGATGTCGGAGATCACCGTTCGGTTTTTTAAGGATTCGATGTCCACCGCTCGAAAGCTCAGGCCCGCCGCTCTGAGCTCCGGAACAATGGCTTCCAGGTGGGAGCGGCTTCTCACCAGGATCGCGATGCTGCCAGCCGGGTCGGTTTGCTTCGCCTCTTCAACGCAGGCCACCACCGCTGCGGCCTCGGCCTCCCGGTCATCGGGGATGAAGGCATGGATCTTCACCGCCTGTCCCGGCGTTTGAGGATGAAAGGCCACGGCCGGAGCATAGGGGACCGCCCCGGTGGTTTCATTCGGGGTGTCGGGCATGACCTCTGGAAAAGCGTCATTGACCCAGTCGATGATCCCCTTTTGCGACCGGAAATTGACCGATAGCTGAATCGGTTTTAGCGCGATCATTCCGATTCCCTGTTGCCAGGCCTTGAGAAACAGCCCCACCTCGGCCTCGCGGAAGCCGTAAATCGACTGCATGGGGTCGCCCACCAGAAAAAGGGTGCGCCCGTCCTCCGGCTCCCAGCCGGCGGTCAGCTTTTCGAGCAGCTCAAACTGGGTGAAGCTGGTGTCCTGGAACTCGTCCATCAGGATATGTTGAATCCCGTAATCCATCGACAGGGCGAGGTCCGTCGGGTGATCCGCATCCCCCAGGGCAATGCCGGCCCGAAGCGCGACCTCGGCAAAGTCCACCTTCCCGGACTCCTGAAAGGCGAGATGGAGATACCCGACGGCCACGGGCAGGATTTCAAACAGCGCCCCGATGATATCCCACTGGGCGTCGGTGTAGTCGGGATTCGGCAGATACCGCACCCCGTCAAGGGCGGACCCCAGGTGTTTTTGTTCGCTCAGCGCCGCCACGCAGGATTGAAACGCCTGTTTTTTTTCGGTGTAGACGGCCTTGAGACCGCTGTCCTTTTTGGCGCTGCTGGGCGGCGGGAACCCGTTTGTGATGGTTGCGGTTTTCCGCCATTCCCCCTTCTGTGTCATCAGCATCTCCCGAAGCCCTTGCCATTTCGGCAGATCTTCGAGGGATGCGTCCGGAAGCCCGGCCAATTCCTCGCACGCGCAGATCGGGGATTCGGGGTTTTCCTGTCCGAGGTTTTTCCCGGCGAATTGGGCCAGACAAACCAGTTCATCGACATGGGATGTTGGAAGGCTGTTTTGAACCTGCGCCAGCGCGTCGCAAATGAGCCTTTGCCAGGCGCCTTCAAGCGCCCGTCGCAATTGATCTCCGCTCAGGGCGCCCGCCACATGCCGCAGCCACTGGTCCCTTTTGGCCAGCATGCCGGCGATCAGACGCTCCACCTGCTGAAGGTTGTTGTCTATGTGGCGGATGAGCGCCTCCACGGCCGGGCCCCATTTTACGCCGGATTCCAGCTCGGCCACGGTGTTTTGGGCCGCCTTCCGGTATGCGGCCTCGGGTCGGTCGGTGATCCCCGGCTGGGCCCCGAATTTTGAAATCAGCGGCATTTGCCGCGTCAGTGCGGCGGACAGGGAATCAATGGTCTGGATTTTCATTCGGCCCGGGTTTTTCAACAGGTTCCACTGCCGTTGCCGGTTCTGCGCCAGGGCCTGCCGCGCCAGCATCCAGGTGATCTCTTCGTGGGGTTTTTCCGGTGGGGTGTCGTCGGCGCTCCGGGCGAGCGCCTGAAGAATCCGGCCTCTCATTTCAGCCGCGGCCTTTCGAGTAAAGGTGATGGCGATGATCTCTTCGGGCGATTGCGCGCCGGCGAGCAGCTTCAGGTAGCGCTGAATCAGCAGCTCGGTCTTGCCGGACCCGGCCGGGGCCTGAACGATAAAGGAGTGTTTTGAGTCCAGCGCTGTTTCACGTTGGTCGGCGTCAGCGATTCGTGTTGCCATCGCTATCCTCTTCCATGCGTTCCCCGATTCCGGCCTCCAGAATGCGGCAGAGGGGCTTGAGCGCGCAGTACCGGCAACTTTTTTGAATCGAT
>CAZFWD010000309.1:0-2868 GCA_964522535.1 uncultured Desulfonema sp. | reverse complement strand
GCAGAAGGCCGCGAGTTCGAGTCTCGTCGCTCCCGCCATGTTAAATATGAAAACCGGATAGTCAGCAAGCTATCCGGTTTTTTATTTTTTTGATCGGGTAGGGACGGTCATGAATAAATCAATTACTGAAACGCAGGTGGCCGAATGGTCAAGCTTTTCAATGCGGCCTATCCGTTTGATGCCCCGGCCGGGTCCCGTTTTTGAATGCCCGGATTCGACGGGTCTTCAGCGTCAACCGCCCTGATCATCCGGCCCCATCGTTTTACACCTCTGTTGGTTCTTCTAAGTTCGCGGCTTATTCTTGACTTATTAACGCCAATTTCATAGGCGATGAAAGATTGGTATCGTCATTTTTTAAGTCAACGCAGGCATCGCCCATAAGCGCTTTTTTCGCGCGGCGGTTGATGGAATACGGATGGGCTGCATTTATATCGCGAATTCGAGGGGTATGGCCATGAAGGAGCTGTGCGCCTATCATCAGGCGGAGGCTGTTCAATGAGCCTGCTTTTTATCCTGGCTGTTTCCATCGCTGTGTTGCTGCTGGGGTATATTTTTTACGGCCGTTTTATTGAAAAGACCTTTGATGTGGACGGCACCCATGTGGCCCCGTCGGTGGAGTTCAAAGATGATGTGGATTATGTGCCGACCCACAAAATGGTGATATTCGGCCACCACTTCGCGTCCATCGCCGGCGGCGGTCCCATCATCGGCCCCTGCGTGGGTTTCATCTTCGGCTTTTTTCCGGTGTGGATCTGGATCATCCTGGGGACCGTGTTTATCGGCGCGGTCCATGATTATTCGGTGCTTCTGGCCTCCATGCGGGAAAAGGGGAGGTCCATCGCCGAGATCGCGGAAAAAACAATGGGGCGTAACGGTTTTCTGCTGTTTATCGGTTTTACCATTATCATGCTGCTCATGGTCACCTCGGTTTTTTTGACCCTGACGACGACGGCGCTGGCCTCCAAATATCCGCTTGAATTCTTCGGCACCGGGGATATCGGACTCAGAACGGTGGTGGAAAACGGCGTGACCTATGCCGTCATCGGCGGCATCGCCTCCACCTCGGTGATCATCATTACCTTCTGCTCCCCGCTTCTCGGATATCTGCTTTACAAGAGAAAGACCAACGTCTGGGTCATGTCGGCAGCATCCATCATCACCTGCGCGGTGTCCATCGAAATCGGGCTATTTTTCCCGATAACCCTGGATCCCTTCGCCTGGATGATCATCCTGTCGATTTACACCATCTTCGCCGCCGGCGTACCGGTCTGGATCGTGCTCCAGCCCCGGGACTTTACCAACTCCTTTCTGCTCTACGGCGGGATCATCGGCATGCTTATCGGCGCCGTCATTCTGGGTTTTCAGGGGCTTGGAGTGGAAGCCCCGATGCTTAACCTGGATGACGGCACGCGACACCTCGGGTATCTGTGGCCCATTCTTTTTATCACGGTGGCCTGCGGCGCGATCTCCGGGTTCCACTCGCTGGTGGCCGGCGGCACTTCGGCCAAGCAGATCCATTTTGAAAAGCCCGATTCCCGAATGGTCGGCTACGGCGGCATGTCTTTGGAGGCGTTTCTGGCCTTGATGGTGATCATCGCCATCGGATGCGGCTTAAGCTACGAGCAATACAGCGTCATCGTTTTTCCCACGGATGCCGCCGTAAGGTCCAATCCGGTCCTGGCCTTCGCGCTCGGCGTGGGCGGGCTTCTGAACCGGGCGGTGGGCCTTCCGATCGTATACGGCGCGGTTTTCGGCATCCTCATGGTGGAGGGTTTTGTGGTCACCACCCTTGATACGGCGGTGCGCCTCAACCGCTACCTCCTTGAAGAGCTCTGGGGCATGATCTTCAAAAAAGTCCCCCGGCTATTTCGCACATACATTTTTAACTCGTTTTTATGCGTCGCGCTCATGTTTATTCTGGCCCACTTCAACGCTTTCAGACAACTCTGGAACCTTTTCGGCTCGGCCAACCAGCTCCTGGCCGCACTGGCGCTGATTACCGTCAGCATCTGGCTGTTTAAGAAGGGGAAGCACTATCTGTTTGTCATGGTGCCCGGGATCTTCATGCTGGTCACCACCATCGCGGCCCTTGTTTTTATTCTGGTCAATGAGTATATACCAAAAGGGAACTGGATGCTTTCCATCGGCGATATCATCCTTCTCAGCCTTTCAGCAGGTGTGATTATTTTATGCTTTAAGCAGGTGATTCAAAGAAGAGCCGAAATGCGTCGATGACGGAACGCAACCCGATATTTTTACCACGGAGAACACAGAGATAGCGATTTTTAATTTTATTCTCTGTGCTCTCAAGTGAGCGTCAGCGAACGGGTGGTTTTGAATTTTTTGTTTTTTTATGACAGATTTTCAGGAATAAGGCACAAAACAAGGAGGTTGTGATGGCTTTTGCTTATGAGCAGGAAGACACCCAGTCCGGACTTTTTTTCAGGCAGGCTGAAACCTTCGCAGATGACGTGTTCATGCGCGCCAGGTTAAAGGACGGCGTCCCCTGCGCGGAATGGACGGAAACCACCTGGCGCGAGGCTGCCGACCAGGCCCATGGCCTGGGGGCCGGGCTGATCGAAAGAAAAATTCAAAAACAGGACCGGATCGGCATTTTTTCCCAAAACCGGCCGCGCTGGGTGATCGCCGACCATGCGATTCAGGGGGCGGGCGCTATCGGCGTGCCGATCTATCCCACCAGCACGGACAGCCAGCTTCTGTTTATTCTAAACGACTGCGAGGCAAAGGCGCTGATTGTCGGGGATCAATCCCTTTTGGAACAGGCGCTTCGGGTCATGCCGGAGGTTCCCTCCCTTGAGTTTGTGGTGTGCCTTTCGCCGGTGGCCGATACCTCTAACAGCCGTGTCA
>CAZFWD010000308.1:0-10281 GCA_964522535.1 uncultured Desulfonema sp. | reverse complement strand
AGGGCTTGCAGTGTTGAACCCCGACGGAAAGGTCCTTGCCGCGGATTTTGCCGAGGAGTCCGTCGATTTCGAAAAATTTTCCGCCGGTTTCATCTCCATCCTCAATCAGTGCAATCAGGTTTCCGGCCAAAAGGGATTGAAAAAATGTACCGGCGTTACCGTGCATACCCAGGAGGCGATGCTCATTCTGGTGGCTTCGGATATCTATACGCAGGGGAACTATCGATTCATGGGGATGATGGCGCCGGACGGCAACGGTTTTTTTATGAAGCTTCAGATGGAAAACATCATGGGGCAAATCCTGAAAGAATAGCACCGCTTTGATGAGAGCCGGGGGGTTTTCGGCCGGCTGCCCTGATTTTATCAACCCGACCCTCGCCGGCATTGCTTTACAAAAAAAAGTGATTATGTTAATCCCACATCGCAATTTGGGCGGCGAATCTATGCTGAGGAGGTCAGGACAATGTATAACAAGGTCGTGATGGACCATTTTCGAAACCCGAGAAACGTCGGGGTGATTGAACCCCCCGCCGGGGTGGGCGAGGTCGGGAACCCCATATGCGGGGACATGATGACTATTTATCTGAAGGTCAAGGACGAACGGATTGAAGATATCAAGTTTCAAACCTTCGGGTGCGGTTCTGCGATCGCGGTGTCTAGCATGCTGACGGAAATCGCCAAGGGGAAGCGCATCGGCGAGGCCAAGAAGATCACCAACCAGGATGTGGCCAACGCCCTTGAAGGGTTGCCGAAAAACAAGCTGCACTGCTCCAATCTGGGCGCGGACGCCCTTCAGCTGGCCATTGAGGATTATGAAGCCAGAAAGACCGGCAAACCCCGTCCGATGCTCAAGCGGAAGGAGACGCACGAGCATCAGGCCGAAGGCGCCTGCCACTGCCCTTACTGTGATGTGGAGCTGGAGGAGGGGGCTCAGTTCTGTAACGCCTGTCAGCGCAGCCTGGTCGAGGAACATTAGCATACGCCCCAGAAAGGATACTCTCCATGCCGATCATCAATCTGGATCACATCTCTTCCAATCCCTTGCTGCCCGAGGTAAAGGAGGCGATGATCGCCGCGATTGCCACGGATTACCATAACCCCTCCAGTCAGCATCAGGCCGGTGAGCGCGCTGCGGCGGTACTCGAGGAAGCCCGCGAAACCGTTGCCGGCTTGATCCATACGGCCAGCCCCAAGGAGCTGGTGTTTACCTCCGGCGGCACCGAATCCATCAATCACGCCATTAAGGGGGTGATGCTGGGAAACACCAAAAAAGGGCGGCATGTCATTATCTCGAACATCGAGCACAATGCGGTGATTCGAAGTGTTCGGCGGTTAAAGGGGCTCGGCTTTCGAGTGACTTCCCTGGATGTTGATTCCAAGGGCCGCGTGAACCCGGCAGATGTGGCGGCGGCCATCACCGATGAGACCATCCTGGTTTCCATCATGCACAGCAATAATGAAACCGGTACGATTCAGCCGATTGAAGAGATTGCCGAAATTACGCGTAAAAAGAAGGTCATTTTTCATACCGACGCCGTGGATTCCGTGGGGGTCGTTCCCATAGACGTTCAGAGGCTGGGGGTGGACCTGCTGAGTTTTGCCGCCAACACCTTTTATGGCCCCACCGGGGCGGGCGGGTTGTATATTCGACAGGGCACCATGGTCTGGCCGCTTTTAGACGGCGGTACCCAGGAAAACAACAAACGGGCCGGCGCGGAAAACCTGATCGGCATCATCGGAATGGCCAAGGCGGCCGAGATCGCCGGGCAAAAGCTGCCAGAACGGATGGCCTACCTGACGAAGCTTAAATCCAGGCTGATTGATGGGCTGCCGGGCTATATCGACGATTACATCATCAATACCCCCGAAAACAGCCTGCCCAATCTGGTGTCCTTGTCCCTTCGGTATATCGAGGGGGAGAGCGTGATGCTGATGCTCGACGACGGGGGGCTTGCGGTATCCACGCGCTCGGCCTGCGCCTCCGGGTCTTTGCGGGCATCCCATGTTCTGCTTTCCATCGGGATGTCTCATGCGGACGCCCAGGGCACCCTGGTGATTACCCTCGGCATCGACAACACCGAAGCGGATATCGACGCGTTTTTAAAGGCGCTTCAGGGGGTGGTGAAGACCCTGCGCGATATCTCGCCGTTGTATCAGAAGGGGTGAGTGCAAATAACCGGCCAAAACCAGGATCAGCCCCCGTCCTGCTTGAGATACCCCTGCACCCGGGTTTCAACCTTTTTGACCGCCGCATCCACCTCGGCGTTTGAAAAACCGGCTTCCTGAAGGCAGGACTGGAACCTGCGGTAGGCCGCATTCCGGCCGGCAAAGGAGGATTGATGGGTGGCGGCGCCGTAAATGGCGTTTTCCAGTTCTTTGATCAGGGGTCGGCAGGTTTCGGGAATTTCCGGCGCAACCGAAAGCGGCGTTGATGCCACGGATTCCGGGGCTTGCACCTCATCCGCGGGCGAAACAAGGTAGTTTTCGTAGATAAAATACCCCAAAACAACAACCCCAATGATGACGACAAGCTTTGCAAGGGCCTTCATCGGTGACTCCTTTCATTTGATCATTGGTGGAAACGCGCTTCTTTTATTCTGAAAATCGATTTTTTCTGTTGATCACCCTTTAAAACCATACTATGAGTAAACCGTATGAATGACACCCGGTTTATCGAATCCTTTTTATCTTATTTTTGCGGCTGAGGGAACTTTTTTTCGTGGGGCGAAACATTTTGCTTTTAATCGGCAAATATGAGCGTATAATAAAAATTTGAGTACGGCATAAAACAGCATCGGCGCGATGGCGGGTGGGTTATGCGGCCGGTGTTTTTTTTGATTTATGGAAAAACAGCCAATGTGTGGCTGATCGCTACCGATGAATTTGCAGGGTTGATTTGTCGAATAGCGCTTTTATTTGTCAACCCCCTGTGTAAAGGAGTGGTTTATGAACATGTATGTCGGGAATCTTCCCTTTGGCGTAACCGAGGAGGAACTGAAAACCGTTTTTTCCGAATTCGGGACGGTCGAGAGCGTAAACATCATCACCGATAAGTTTTCAGGCAGATCTAAGGGGTTCGGCTTTGTGGAAATGCCGGACAATTCAGAGGCGGACAAGGCCATTAAGGCGTTAAACGGAACGGACCTGAAAGGGCGCAGTATCAAAGTAAACCAGGCCAAACCGCGTGAAGAGCGACCGCGGCGGCCGCGGTATTAATCTCGGACAGTGAGATTAATCCGGCGGATGACCCAGGGGGGTCATCCGCCGGTTATGCGACGCCCCGCTTGACATTGATGACCGGTTGAGGGAGACGGCGGGGCGGGTTTATGCAATCCTTAAAGCATCGGATGGCGCAGATGGGCGTGATTACAATTTCCAGGGGGTCATACAGCAAAGGCAAGGAGATCGCTGAAAAACTTGCACAAAAACTGGACTATCAATGCATTTCAAGGGATATTCTTCTGGAGGCCTCGGAGCGTTTCAACATCTCCGAGGTCAAGCTGATCCGGGCGATTCATGATGCCCCTTCTGTTCTTGACCGGTTTAAGTACGGAAAGGAAAAATACGTCGCGTTTATTCGCAAGTCGTTTCTGGAAAACATTCAGCGGGACAACGTGATCTATCACGGCCTGGCCGGGCATTTTTTCACCATGGGCCTTCCCCATGTTTTAAAGGTGAGGATCATCGCCAACATCGAGGACCGGGTCAAGGAGGAGGTGGCGCGGGAGAACATCTCCGAAAAGGAGGCTCGGCATCTGCTGGTCAAGGACGATGAAGAGCGGCGGAAGTGGAGCATGTACCTCTACGGCATCGACACCCGGGACAGCAGCCTCTATGACATTGTCCTGCATATCGACACCCTGAAGGTGAACGACGCGGTGGAAATTTTGGCCGATATCGCCAAACGGCCCTGCTTTCAGACGACCCCGGCCTCCCGGGCGATCCTGAAGGATTTCATTCTGGCCGCCCAGGCCCAGACCGCCATCGTCAATTTGTTCCCGACGGCCCAGGTGAGAAGTAAAGACGGGGTGGTCTATATCAGCATTGAAACCACCCTCACCTATGAACCGCAGATTTCCAAAGAGGTGAACGCGCTTTTAAAAGGCGTGGACGGGATTCGGGAGGTTCACATCAACCTGATTCCGTTTGAGACCTGATGGCTTTTAAGGCCGCTGCAAATTCACGCCCGCGCTGACCGGCCTGGTCCAGATACGCCGGATGTTTAAGGACATCCCCCTCCAGGTCCAGACCCCGGAAAAGCAGGGCGTCCCACAGCTCCATGTCCAGCACCTCAAAAAAATACCTCATGGAGAGCAGCATGCCGTCAAACAGCTTTTTGCCTTTTGTCGCGCCGGCGGCGATCACCAGACCCTTCCGCATGGCCTGGGGCTGTGCGCATGCGGTTTTTTCGACCCAGTATTTTTTCACCCACAGGGACTGGCATCGGTCCATGAGAATCTTGACCTGGGCGCTTACCGCATAAAAGAAAATCGGGGTGGCGATTATCAGGCCGTTGCAGGCCAGAATGCGGTCGCGGATCTGCTGAAAATCGTCTTTAATGGCGCATTCGCCGTCTTTTTTGCAGTCGTATATCTCCAGGCAGGGGGATATACGGTAGTCCCTCAGGATGATCTCGTCAATCTCGGCGCCTGCCTGCCGGGCCCCGGCAATGGCGCTTTTTAGAAGGTTTGCCGTGTTTCCGTTTCTGCGGGGACTGCCGAAGACCGCTGCGATATCAGGCATCTTAAGCCTTTCTTAGAGTTCCAGGACCAGTCCGACCGGGCAGTGATCCGAGCCGGTCACCGCATTGTCGATAAAGGCGTCCTTGACCTGCCCGTCGGCGATCATGTTCGAGGTGACGAAAAAATAGTCGATGCGCCATCCGGCGTTATGCTCCCGGGCCTTAAACCGGTAGCTCCACCAGGAATATTTGACCGTGTCCGGATAAAGATGCCTGAAGGTGTCCACATACCCTTCGGCCGTGATCCTGTCCAGCCAGTCGCGTTCAATCCGTAAAAACCCCGACCGATTTTCGTTGGCCTTGGGGTGCTTCAGGTCGATCTCGTTGTGGGCGGTGTTGAAATCCCCCGTGATGACCAGCCGCCGTCCTTGATCCCGAAGCCGGTTGGCGTATTGAAAAAAGTCCTTATAGAAATCGAGCTTGTAGTTCAGCCGCTCCTCGCTCATCTGGCCGTTGGGGAAGTAGACGTTAAACAGCAGAAAATCCATAAAATCAAATTCCAGGATGCGACCCTCCCGGTCATACCGTTCCTCCCCGATGCCGTATGCCACCGAACCGGGTTTGATCCGGGTCCAGGCCCCCACCCCGCTGTATCCCTTTTTGACGCTGCAATGGGACCAGTAGGAGGCGTACCCGTTGATGTTTATCAGTTCGGACGGCAGCTGGTCCTGCTGCAGCTTGGTTTCCTGAACGCAGATCACGTCGGCGTTCAGGTTTGAAAAGGATTCAAGAAAACCCTTTCCCCACGCGGCCCGGAGGCCGTTTACGTTCCAGGAGACCAGTTTAATCCGCTTTTTGGGCATTTAAAAAATAATCCGTTTATGCGGTCTCAGCCGGCCGCCGGCTCATACCGGCAGCCGGTGCATTTAACAATCAGGTTGCTCAATTCCTTGAACAGCACCTTATAGGAATAGTAAGTCCCCGCGGTCTCAAAGTTATGGGTCACCAGCCGTTCCCGAAGGTTGGGGTTCTCCAGGACCTTGCGGGTGTTTTTCACGGCCTGTTCCGTGACATAGCCGTCGATTTCAATCACGGAAAATCCCTTGGGCTTGATATCGATGGTATAGATCGAATAGGTGTTGACCACAATGGGCTTCTTGAAATAAACGGCCTCTAAAAATGCGTTTCCAAACCCTTCATAATTGGACGGGTAGGTGATCAGATCGGCGTGGGGATAAATATCATGAAGGGTATAGATCTTTCTGCCGTCCGGCGTGGTGCCCCGGTGATCGTTGATAATGTCCGAGGCAAAAAGGGTGTTGACCGACATCAGTTTTGAATACTCCTTGATCCGGTCCAGGTATTGATATCCCTCATCCCCCGAGGCGTGGGAGATAACCAGCTTGGCTTTCATGCCCAGCCGGCGCACCAGTTCAATGGCGTGTTCAATCCCCTTGCGCTTGACCACCCGGGTGGGCTGAAGCACAAAAAGCTCGTCATCCTCAATCCCCAGCGCCTTCCGGACATCCGCCGCGTAAGCATCCGACTGGGGGGGCGGGGAATCAAAATCCATCACATTCGGAATGATATGGGAGGAGATGCCGCTCCTCAGGCTCAGCTCATCGCTGGCGGCGGAACTGATCACCACGTGTTCGATCCCCGGAATATGCGGCGGAAAGGCCATTCTCAGGTAATCCCAGACCGAATTCGTCAAAAACCGCTGTCGCTCCCAGAAAAAATCATGATGATGCGCAATGGCGGGCAGGTTGATTTCGGACAGCACCTCCGTAATCGCAAGCCCTAAGGGGATGTTCATCGGGATCGCCAGGGCGTTTTCGATCACCAGAAGCTCCAGGTCGAATTTTCCGATAAATTCATACAGGTCATCCTTGATTTTATCCTTTAAGGCGTGGATTTTTTCCGTCATAAACCGGCCCCGCCCGTAAACCCCGTAAACCCCCTGGTTGATTTCATCAATGGCCGGATGCCGGAAATGGGATTCCGGGGAAAGAAAAGACCGTTCCGGGGGCCGATCCAGCTCGCCGGCAAAGTAGTAGCAGGTAAACAGCCGTTTTTCGAAAACCTGGGCCCATTTTTCCGTCTCCAGGGAGACGCCGTCCGTTCCCATAAGCCGGGTGGAGATAAATCCAACGCTATGGGTCTGGTCACAGGCTTTACAGTATGCCATTGTTTAACCAAGGTTTTCGAGGTTGATGGACAATGCCGGCTGATTTATTTTAAATGATTAGCAAAATTATCGTTTAAAAATCAACGGAAATTGTTTTACCAAAGGCGATCGCAACGGGCGCTTTTTTTAGGACACCGGGTCTTTAAAGGAAACCCTTTTTTGCACAAAATGTTGATATTTAGAAATATTTCTTGACAACTGGTAGTGTTTATTATAAAAATACAAAAATTTTTAATTTTTTTATTTTAATTCAAACAAAAGAAGAAAAAGATGCTGGATGTCAAGGTTGACCTGATTAAAAACAGGTTATACATCACCTTGGGAAGGATTCAGAAAAACAGGGTCAAAAACGCAGCAAGCGTTGTTGAAAAAGCCGTTTTTAAACTGGAACCCGGGTTTACCTGCGTTACCCGGGTTATTGATGCAAGGGATATTGACTCCGACGATATCGCGGAGATCAAAAGGATTCAGACCACACTGGCCGAATGCGGAATGGCAAAGGCGGTCCGGATCGGGGCGGAAAACGGAAAACAGCTTCTCAAAATGGTTGGAAAGGATGCCGCGTACCTCGCGACAGAGGCCTGTTCCCTGGAGGAGGCCGAACAGATCCTGGATGCCTGGGTTGACCAGGACGCCAAGGTAAAAATGGGCGAGGGCCTGTAGGGTCTTCGGTTTTTTTTCACATTGCCGGAAAGGCGCGACACCGGGGGTGGCGAATGGAACAAGAAACCAATATCCTGCAACATCTGGTAAAAATCAAAAATATTCAGATTTTTCACTGGCTGAATGAAACTGAGCTGCAAAAACTCCTGCTGATTTCTTCCATCCTTCATTTCAAAAAAGGCGAAACCGTGATTTCCCAGGGGGATGTGGGGGATGCCCTTTATGCCGTGATCAGCGGAAAGGTGGATGTGTCGGTCAAGGATATGAACGATAAACATGTCGTGATATGCAGCATTAACCAGGGCGAGGTTTTTGGAGAGGCCGCCATATTCCTGCTGGCCAAGCGAACCGCCACGGTCACCTGCGCCTGTGATACCACCTTGATTCAGATCGGCCGCAAGGACCTGATTTATTTTTTTAAGGTCCACCCCCATGCCGGAAACAAGCTGCTGATGCTGATTATCCTAAACCTGTTAAACAAGCTGAGGCATGCCAATGAGGACCTGGTGCTTGAAAAACAGTCGGAGCTCGACCTCGGCGACGTTGACAGCCTGATTCAGGATTTCATCTCGGAAAGCGATCAATCCCCTGAATAAAAGCCATAAAAGATGGCTGATGGTTTCCCCGCCTATATTCAGACCTTCAAGACCGGCCGGTTACGTCAGAAGATCGAAGCCGGCCAAAGCATCCTGAAACACTACGAACTTTGCCCCAGAAAATGCGGCGCCGACCGGCTGGCCGGCGAGAAAGGGATCTGTAAAACAGGAGGGGATGCCGTCGTTTCCGCCTTTCATCCCCATTACGGCGAGGAAGCCCCTCTGGTGGGACAAAACGGCTCAGGCACGATTTTTTTCACCCACTGCAACCTCCTGTGCAATTTCTGTCAGAACTATGAGATCAGCCATGAAGGCCTGGGGGAGGAGGTCACGGACGAAACCCTTGCCGGCATGATGATCGCCCTTCAGGACCGGGGCTGCCACAACATCAACCTGGTCACCCCGACGCACGTGGTGGTGCAGGTCCTGTCCGCCCTTGAAAAGGCCATTGAACAGGGGCTTTCCATTCCTCTGGTTTATAACTCCGGCGGCTATGATCTCGTGGAAACCCTCAGGCTCCTTGAGGGCGTAATCGACATTTACATGCCGGATTTCAAGTTCTGGGACAGCCGGGTGGCGGAGCTTACCTGCCGGGCCCCGGATTATCCGCAGGTGGCGCGGGATGCGGTTTGTGAGATGCATCGCCAGGTCGGGGACCTGGTGATCGACACGTCCGGTATCGCGGTCAGGGGGCTTCTGGTCAGGCACCTGGTCCTTCCGGACGGGCTTGCCGGCACACAGGATATCATGCGGTTTATTTACCGGTCCGTATCCCCGTTCACCTATGTGAATGTGATGTCCCAGTACCGGCCCTGCGGCCGGGCGTATGAAATACCGGGGCTTTCAAGGCCGGTCACCGTCGAAGAGTTCCGGTCCGCGATTGGCACAGCGCGGGAAGAGGGTATTTCTCGGCTTGACGGGCGTTTCTAAAAAATCGGTTATCCGGGTCTCAGGGATCGGGCGGGGTCAGGGATTCGGCAAGCCGGGCGGGGACAACCCTTTTTAGGAAACGGCTCAGCCGGTTCAGATCGATATTCGTCCTGCGGATGGCCGAGGGCACCCGCAGGATGGAGCCGATGGTGGTGTTGATCATCGTAAGGGCGATGAGCAGGCCGAAAAGGATGATCGGCAGGAAGTCGGACTGCTCAGAACGGTGAATTTGAGACAGGGCCGATGTATCTGTCGAAACCTTGATCTGTCCTTCCAGACCGTTTTCTCCCACAAGAACGATATCCGTATGGGTTCCGCCGACATCCAGTCCAATGATCATGGGTTTTTTTGTTGATGGTGTGTCGGGATAGGGGGATTTTAAGTATGAAAGGCATATTACACCGATAACGGAATCATAAATCCAACAAAACGAAAAATAATCGTATTGTCAATGACCCTCATATGATCACTGGGACAGCGTTGGGCTTTTTTTTGTAGCAATAGTAGAATCGATGTCCAACAAATGCTGGAAGAATCTGTTTTTAAGATACCCTATCAAAAACTTGGGGGGTATCTCGAAAAATCGCATTTTTTAACATTTTCACCTTGATATTTTACACAAACGTTATAGAGTGCTGTTCATATTTTCGAAACTTTTTAGACCCATCACCGAAGGATATACCCATGAAATATTGGCGGGCTCCCCTGGATATCGACGAGATCCCGATCGTCAAAGGAATCGTTCACATTATCGCGGATCGCTGCAAGGGATGCGGATACTGCATTGAATTCTGCCCTCAGGAAGTTCTGGCGTTTTCAAAGGAATTCAACAAAAAGGGGTATCATCCGCCCATGGTGGTCTCCGACGGCTGCCTCAACTGCCATTACTGCGAGCTGCTGTGCCCGGAATTCGCCATTTATACGGAAGAAGCCGAGCCGGCAGTCGCCGCGAAGGCCTTGTAAAATGACGATATCCTCCAGGCCTTCAGCCTTCAACCTTCAGGCTTTCACCTAAATTTAACACAGGAACACCAATGGAACCAAGGGTTCTTACCGGCGAGCATTTTATCAACGGCGACGACGCCTGCGCGGAAGGGGCCATTGCAGCAGGCTGCACCTTTTTCGGGGGCTATCCCATCACGCCCGCCACGGAAGTGGCCGAGCGCATGGCGGAACGACTGCCGGATGTGGGCGGGACCTTCATTCAAATGGAAGATGAAATC
>CAZFWD010000307.1:0-3607 GCA_964522535.1 uncultured Desulfonema sp. | reverse complement strand
AGAACCGCCACGGTTTTCCCTTCGGCCTCCAGGGCGCCGGTGTGCGCGGCCGTATCAATCCCCCGGGCCATGCCGGAGACAATGGTTATGCCCATTCGCGAAAGCTCCCGGCAGAGCTGCTTGGCCATGGCCATTCCGTAGCTTGAGGCGCTTCTGGCCCCGACCACGGCGATGCCGGGCTCCGTTCCCGCAAGGCTGCCCTTGGCGTAAAGGTAAGGCGGCGGATCATGAATCTGCTTGAGCAGGGGCGGATATTCTAAATCCCCCAGGGGAATGATCCGGCATCCCTGTTTTTGGGCAAGATCGATCTCTCGCTTGAATTCATCACCGGGCCGGTACCCTTTTATGGCGTCGGCCAGCGACGGACTCACCCCTTCAACCTTGATCAGATCGGATTTGGAAGCCTCAAACACCTTCTCCGGGGTTTCAAACTGCTCGATCAGCCGCCCGTACAGGTGGTTTCCGATCCCGGGGACGCTTTTTAAAGCCAGCCAGGGCAGAAGGGTTTGCATCACTGATCCGCCATAAAACAAAAAAACCGCCCCTTACGGGCAGTCCCATTTCCTGGACCCGAACGATATTTTAAAAAAAGGCTTCTACCGGTCAGCCGCGACCGTCTGCTTTCTGGCGTATCTTTCCTCCAGCAGCAGAAGAATGGGGCTTGCCACATAAATCGATGAATAGGTGCCCACCAGAATTCCCAGAATCAGGAGCACGGCAAAGTCGTGAATAATATCCCCGCCCATAAAGGTCAGGACCACCAGCACGATCAGGGCGGCGGAAGAGGTTAAAATGGTCCGGCTCAATGTTTCATTGATGCTTCGGTTGATGATCTGCCCAAACGGCAGCCCCTTGTAAAGCTTCAAGTCCTCTCGAATCCGGTCAAACACGATGATCGTATCGTTTAGAGAATAGCCGACAATGGTGAGCAGGGCGGCCACGATCAGCAGGGTGAATTCAATGTTGAAAACCGAACAAAACCCTACTGTAATCATCACATCATGAATCAAAGCCACGGTGGCGCCCATGGCGTAACGCAGTTTAAGCAGCCAGAACAGGATCAGGGTGATCACCATGGCCGACAGGATCAGGATGGGAATGCTGACCTCAAGCAAAGAGATGAAATAAACCGCGCCGATCAGCGCCGCCGCCACAACCCCGCTCGCCATCCATTTCAACTCAAACCGGCCGGAGATGTAAATGGCGATAAACAGCAGGGCGTAAAACAGGGCGAACAGCGCCTTCTCGCGAAGGTCCTTTCCCACCTGGGGCCCCACCATTTCAATCCGGCGGACCTCCACTCCGGTGCCGGTGGACTGGGTGATCGCCGCGTTGAGATGCTCGGAAAACGCTGCGTCCGTTGAAACGGATTGATCCGTCCGCACCAGGTATTCGTTTTCCTCGGCCAGGCCGAACCGCTGCACCGCGGATCCCGCAAGCCCCACCTCGGCAAGCCCTTTTTTAACGTCATCGACGGAAACAGGGCTTTTAAAACGAATCTGAACCATGGTTCCGCCGGCAAAATCAATACCGTACTTTAAACCCCGGTGAACGATGATCGAAACAATGCTGGATAGAATAAGAATCAAAGAACAGGTGATCGCGATATACCGTTTTCCGACAAAATCCACATTGATGCCGGGCTTTACAAACTCCATGAATGAATTCCCCTTATATGCTGATGACTTTCATCCGACGGGTGACATACAGATAATCAAATATCATACGGCACAGGACCAGCGCCGTGAACATGCTGACAAAAAGGCCCAGGCTCAAGGTGACGGCAAACCCCCGTATCGGCCCGGTGCCGAACTGAAACAGCACCAGGGCGGCGATCAGGGTGGTCACGTTGGAATCAAGGATGGTAATGGTGGCCCGCTCAAATCCGGCCTCAATGGAAGCCGCCGGGGTTTTGCCGCGCCGCAACTCCTCCTTGATCCGCTCATAAACCAAAACATTGGCGTCCACCGCCATGCCGATGGTCAGGATGATGCCGGCGATACCCGGAAGGGTCAGGGTGGCCCCAAAGGCCGCCAGGCCGGCGGTGATCAACGGAAGGTTGAGGATCAGGGCCAGGTCCGCGATCAGCCCGGAAAGCTTGTAATAAAACGCCACAAATACCAGCACCAGAATACCGCCGATGATCGTGGAATAGATGCCTTTTCGAATCGAGTCATGCCCCAAAGAAGGTCCCACGGTCCTTTCCTCCACAATCTTGACGGGTGCCGGCAGCGAGCCCGCACGCAGCACAATGGCCAGATCGTGGGCCTCCTGCATGGAAAAACGACCGGTGATTCTGGCCATGCCGCCCGGAATCCGTTCCTGGATCACCGGAGCGGAATACACCTTGTTGTCTAAAACAATGGCCAGCCGTTTTTTGACGTTCTCTCCGGTGATCCTTTCAAAAATCTGGGCGCCCTTTCGATCAAAATCGATGGTGACATAGGGTTCATTAAAGCTTGTGTCGATCTGGACCCGGGCATCCTTGAGGTAGGCCCCGGTGAGAA
Source organism: uncultured Desulfonema sp. (assembly GCA_964522535.1). Classification (GTDB taxonomy): domain Bacteria; phylum Desulfobacterota; class Desulfobacteria; order Desulfobacterales; family Desulfosalsimonadaceae; genus DYLE01. The sequence continues at coordinate 1,100 of CAZFWD010000307.1, read as the reverse complement.
GGGTCTGTTTCCGGACAAGGTAGGCCTGGTTTCTGACCTCTACCCGGTCTGAGGCTTCCGCCGCCTGGTAAAGAATTTCACTTCCGGGGGGGACATTCCCGTCTAAGGCAGCGCCCAGATCATGGGCCTCATCTAAAAGCTTAAACTCCAGCAGGGCGGTTTTTCCGATCAGCTCCTTGGCCCGCCGGGTTTCCTTGATGCCGGGAAGCTGAACCAGGATTCGGCGCTCCCCCTGGATCCTTATGTCCGGCTCGGCCACGCCGAACTGATCGATCCGGTTGCGGATGGTTTCAAGCGCCTGCTCCGTGGCCTGTTTTTTGATTTCCAGCACCCACCGGTCCGTCAAACCGATCTCCACGGTCTCGACCCCGTCCTGCATCGCACTCCTGCGGATTTCCACGTCCGAATACTGCCGGTCCAGCAGGGTTTCCAGCTGTTTTAAACCGTCCGGCTCAAGCAGCCGAATCCGCAACCCGTTTTTCCCGGAATGCGCGATACTGTCGTATCGAATCTTTTCCTTTCTGAAGTCCGACCGAAGCTCGTTTCGAATCCGCTCCAGGGTGCTTTCCACGGCCTTTTCGACCTCCACCTCAAGGGCGAGGTGCATGCCGCCCTGAAGGTCAAGCCCCAGATTGATCTTCTTGTACGGCCAGATCCCCGGCTTAAACGTCGGCACGATATAAATGAACGCGCCGATCAGTATCGCGCAAACCACCGGAATACGCCATGAAAACTCTTTCACCGCGACTCACCCCTTCCTGTTTTCAACCCGATTACGGTATTCACCCGCTTCTGCAAACATACCTCGAAACGATCCTTTTCTGTATCATCCCTGATTTTTGAAAATCAAGTCTTCTTGTCATTTTTTTTCTGCTTGACGCCCTCATTAACCAGAGCGGCGATGCTGCTGCGGGTCACTCTGACCCGAACCTTATCCGCGATTTCAACCGTGGCGGCGTTTTCATCAATGCCCGTGACCTGGCCGTATATGCCGCCGCTGGTCACCACCTGATCCCCTTTTTTAAGGTTGGCGATCATGGCCTGATGCGCCTTTGCCTTTTTCTGCTGGGGCCGGATCAGCAAAAAATAAAAAATGACAA
>CAZFWD010000306.1:0-3858 GCA_964522535.1 uncultured Desulfonema sp. | reverse complement strand
AATACGTCGCAGTGGCCGAAATGTCCGGCCCTTCGGCCTTCAATCCCTCCCTCCCCAAGCGACGGGACGGCGATTCTTGCTTTTTCCATAAAATAAAATCCCCCTTAATTTTTTTATACCGATAATCTAAATACTCTATCGGGAGTTGTCAAGCTGCCGGGCAACCGCCTCCCATATTCGGGTTACGGCCTCCACCGGCTTTGAACCGTTTCCGTATTCAATGATGTTTTTCCCCTGAATCATGGATTTCGTAAACACCGAATCAAAGGGAATGCAGCCCACAAACAAAATACCCTGCTGTTCTGCAATCTTCTCGATGGCGGTTGTCTGATCCGGATTGAGGTCGTATTTATTGACGCAGAGCATCGCCGGAATATTAAAATGCCGGGCCAGCTGGGCCACCCGTTCCATATCATGCACCCCGGAGACCGTGGGTTCGGTTACGATCAGCACCCCGGTCGCACCCCCGATGGAAGCGATCACCGGGCATCCGATGCCGGGCGGGCCGTCGGTGATGATCAGCTCCAGGTTCTTTTCCTGGGCGAGCTTTTTGGCCTCCTGCCGAATCAGGGTCACCAGTTTGCCGGAATTTTCTTCCGCGATCCCCAGCCGGGCGTGCACCATGGGCCCGTAACGGGTGTTCGAAATAAACCACTGGCCGCACACCTGGGCCGGAAAATCAATGGCCTGCTCCGGGCAGAAATCCACGCAAACCCCGCATCCCTCGCACGCGATGGCATCCACTATAAAATCCTCGGAAATGGCCGAAAATCGGCACATCTCCCGGCAAAGCCCGCACTGGGTGCATTTTTCCGGATCGATCTCGGCGATTGAGCCGCCGACAAAATCCGTGCACGTTTTGGTCTCAGGCGCCATGAGCAGGTGCAGGTCCGCGGCATCTACGTCCGCATCACAAAGCACCCTATGTTCAGACAAGGCGGCAAACGCAGCGGTGAGGCTGGTCTTGCCGGTTCCGCCCTTTCCGCTGATGACAACCAGTTCCTTCATTGACTACCTCCTTTTCAGGCCGCCAGGGTCTCAATCTGATGATAAAGTTTGATGAAACGATCCCTCCATTCGGGAAGCACCTCCACCGCGAGCTTTCCCTGGGAATAGGCCTCGGCGATGCGGCGGTCAAAGGGAATTTCCATAAGGATCGGCAGGTTCTCCGCTCTGGCGTAATCCTTTACGCCGTCATCGCCGATGTCCGAGCGGTTGATCACGAGTCCGGCGGGGATTTTAAGAACCCTAACCGCCTCCACCGCCAGCTTCAGGTCGTGCAGCCCAAACGGGGTCGGCTCCGTGACCATCAGCACGAAGTCCGTGTTTTTCATGGCGGCGATCACCGGACATGAGGTGCCGGGCGGCGCGTCGATGACGACAAACTTATCCGGTTCGGCGCAGGCCCGGACCTGTTTAATCAACGGCGGGGACATGGCCTCGCCGACGCGAAGCCGGCCGTGCACGAACCCGATGCCGTTTTTACGCCCTTTTTCAATCACGCCCAACTCGCGGCCGGTTTCGGTGATGGCCTTTTCCGGGCAGACCGCCATGCAGCCGCCGCAGCTGTGACAAAGCTCCGGAAAGGTCAGCACGGTCTCCCCGGCCACCGCGATGGCGTTGAACCGGCAGATCTCAGCGCATTTTCTACAAAAGGTGCATTTGTCCATGTCGATCTCGGGAACAGGAGCGTACATTGTTTCCACGGAATCGATATCGGGATGAATAAAAAGATGGGCGTTGGGCTCCTCCACATCGCAGTCCAGAAGCTGGGCCCCCTCGCCGATGGAAACCACCAGGTTGGTGGCCACGGTTGTTTTTCCGGTCCCTCCCTTTCCGCTGGCAACACTGATAATCATGAAATCAACCCCCTATGGTAAAGGTTTGACACCGCCGGGCCGGATTGATCAACCCGGTTATATTTTATTTCTGAGCTTATGCGCGAAAATATAAACCCGAGGCTGTTCTGTCAAGCGTTTTTTTTAAGGCGCATAGCCTGCGGTCATCCGCATGGATTACCCCTTAATCCCGACGGGGCCTGAAATTTTACGAAGATGCCGGCACAGATCATCCGCCTCGCTTGGGCCGGGGTTTTGCGGCAGTTGCACCAGGCCGAGCCCCTCGCCGGCTTCATGAAACTCTTTTTTGGAAAGCGGGCTGACCACCGCGCAGTTGATCATGGGGTTTACGGCGACCAGTTTTGCGGCAAACTCAAGGCCGGTCATATCCCCAAGGGCCTCATCCGCCACGGCAAAATCCACCGCTGCGTCGGCGAGCATGGCCCGTGCGGTTTGTCCGTTCTCGGCCCAGGCCAGTTCCACATCGCTTTCTTTTTCAAGACCGGCCGCGAAATCAGACCATGCGGATTTTTTCGGGGTGATGAGAAGGAATTTGAACATCATTCTTTCCTTATTTTAATGGGTGGCATCGGTGCGTTTTTTTGAGTTTAAGTAAGTATCATAATGCATGATATGTATATGTCAACCTGTGCTAAGGGCGTCCAATTGCCAGGGGATCGAATTTCTCAGCCGAATCCGTTGAAGGCTGATGGATACGTCGTAGACGATTATTTCAAGGCCGTTTTTTTCAGCCTCACGAAGCGCCTTTCCGTAAGCCGGGTCGATATGATCCGCGGGTTTGAAAACTTTGGCATCCATGCGCTGGATTAAAAAAAAGACGGCGCACCGATGCCCGTCCACCATAAGCCGTTCCAATTCCATCAGGTGTTTTCGGCCGCGGATGGTCACGGCGTCCGGAAACATCGCGATTCCGTCCGAGACCAGGCTGCAGTTTTTGATCTCCACATAACACCTGCCCAGACGAGGGCTTGAGAGCAGAAGGTCGATGCGCGAATGCTCACCCACCCGGACCTCCGGTTGAATATGCGAATACTCGGCAAGGGCGGGGATCAGACCGGCGTAAATCGAGCGGTGCACCAGGCGGTTCGGATTCAGGGTATTGACCCCGACAAGGGTGCCGGGCATGTCGATGATCTCCCAGGTGTATTTGAGTTTTCGTTTCGGGTTGTCATGATGTGAAAGGTATACCGGTCTGCCGGGCTCCGAGCATTCCAGCATTCGGCCGGGGTTGGGGCAGTGGGCCGTCACCATTTCGCCGGTGTCGCGTTTTACATCCGCCAGAAAACGTTTGTACCGCTTGATCAGCCTTCCACGGAAAAGATCGGGCAGCGCCAAGGCACCTGGGAATAAGGATTCCATGCTAGGCCGTCCGCCTGTGAAACCTTAAGGTGGCCAGAATAAAAATGCCGGCGCCCATGCCCAGCAAAGAACAAAGCTCTTTCCAGAGCACGGAAAGGCCCGCCCCCTTTAAAAACAGCTCCCTTAAAATCTCGATAAAATACCGCAGGGGGTTGCCGTAGGTGATGACCTGAACCCATTCGGGCATGTTTTCAATGGGGTAGAAAAAGCCGCTCAACAGGATGAAGGTGACCAGAAAAAACCAGCTCATGAAAAGCGCCTGCTGCTGGGTGTCCACCAGGGTGGAGATGAAAATCCCAAGCCCCAGGCTGGTCAGAATGTAGGTGGCGGAAAGCCCGGCCAGCAGGGGAATGCTTCCGACGATGGGCACGCGAAACCAGAGCACCCCGAAGGTCATGGCGATGGCCATCTCCAGAAACCCGAGAAGGGCGAAGGGAATGGTCTTTCCCGCGATGACCTGGACCGAGGTGAGGGGGGTGACCATGAGCTGCGCCAGGGTGCCGATTTCCTTTTCCTTGACGATACTCAGGCTGGTCAGCAGCATGGTGATGATGGTCAGCAGGATGGAAATGATGCCCGGAATCATGTAGTAGACGCTTTTGAGCTCCGGGTTGTACCAGACCCGGCTGACCGGCTGGAT